>JBBRIK010001238.1:0-2434 GCA_038221045.1 Gemmatales bacterium | reverse complement strand
CGCCCATCTCCAGCATGTCAAGGCGTAACAGGCGGTCAAAGTCATCTACCATGACGCCGGTGATTGCCTTGTCGCGAACGAGTCCCAAGAGCCTCTGGAGACCCTTACGTTTGGCGACCTCTGTTCCGCTGATGTCCTTGTCCTCGATCTCCTCCACCACGATCCAGCCCTGTTCCTTGACGAACGGATCGACTGAGGACCGTTGACGCTCGATTGACGCTTCCTGCATGTCGCTCGAATTGCGGAAGTAGCACGCGACCCGCTCGCCAGAGACGGCGGATTGACGCTTGCTGCGCATGGTGATTCTCCTGTTTTGTTGTGTGTGGTGATGGATGCGGCCAGTTCAGATCAGCTTTACGGTCGCGCCCCCGTCGACCTGGGCGACGACGGTCGCGACGATCCGGGGCGTCTCGCCGTCTTCGGATATCCAGAGGGCCAGATCGCGGGCGTCGGCGTAGCGGACGACGTCGAGCCAGTGCCGGCCCCAGCGCGCGCCATAGCGCGGCGAGGCCAGGAGGCGCTCGACGACTCGCGCAAAGGCCGCAGGCGAATCGTCAGCGAGGAACGCATCGATTTCCGCAGGCGTCGGCGGCAGGCCGGTCAGGTCGAAGGTCGCCCGGCGCAGAAGCGTGCGCTTATCGGCCGGGCCTGCGGGTTCGAGTCCCTTCGCTTCGAGAGCCGCAAGGAGGAAGTTATCGATGCCGGACAGGGGCCAGGCGGCGCGGCGGACCGGGGGAGGAGAGACGTGTTTGACCGGCTGAAACGACCAGAATTGACGTTGTTTCTCGGTGATCGGCAATCCGGAATCCGGAGTGAGCGTCGCTCGCGATTCGGGCCAGGGCATACCGAGTTTCACCCAGCGGGCCAGCACTTCGATCTGCCGTGCCGTCAACTTTCCCTCGGGAGGCATGCGGGGCTTGTCGTCGTAGCGCACCGCCCGCACCAGAACGCTTGCCTCGGGTTTACCGGCGACGGCAGCCGGTCCTTCGTCGCCTCCCTGAAGGATGTGGGCGCGCGAGGTCAGTTTCAGCCCGCCCCTGGACTTCGCATCGTTGTGGCACTTCAGGCACTTTTCGACCAGAAGAGGCCGAATCTCTTTCTCGAAGAATTCGGCCTCGACCGACGACGGTTCCGCAGCGGCCGTCAACCCGCTCCGCAGGCAGAAGAGAAACGTCAGGCAAATGCCGAGTGACCATCTTAAGCGCAAGGGCCGCCTCCCTCGCTCTGTGAGGGGTTGAGGATTCTACAGGTTACAGATTATCCCAGGATCTTCTCCCCGAACACACTCAAAGAGGATCGGCATCCACGACGATTCAGTTGGAGGTCGCATTTTGGACTTAACCCCGTCGCGCCCCACCCGTTGTTTTCCGGTCCCTTCAGCGTACCATAATCCTTGAGCCGGGAACGGCACCCAAAATTACCGATCAATCTCTCGCGCCCTCTTCATCGTCTATCCGTTAGCAGACATTGACGACGCGTATCGGCTGTCCTCCATGAGCGACAGAGTCCCCGATCATCCCCACAGGATAAAGAATCATGCGAGGCAATCGAAGAGCGGCCCTTTTGGGCCTGACCCTGGCCTGCCTGGCCACCGCCGGCTTGCACCTGGCTCTCAGCCAGCAAGCCGCACCGCCCACCAATCGCGATGACCTCGCCAAAATTTACTCAGCCGGCAACTACAAGGACGCTTACGACGGACTCCGCAAACTCGCCCTCGATCCCAAGGACGATCCCCTCAAAGTCGGCGACGACCTCAACCTCGCTCTCGATGCCCTTCGCCAACTCGGTCGCTCCGACGAAATCGACGACTTCCGCGAAGCCGTCATCGCCACCCACAAGGACAACTGGAGGCTCCTCCACACCGCCGCCAGCTCCTTCAACCGTTCCGAAAAGTACGGCTTCATCGTCGCCGGCAAGTTCTATCGCGGACACAAACGAGGCGGCGGCAAGTACGTCTCCACTTATCAACGCGACCGCGTCCGTGCCCTCCAACTCATGGAGCAAGCCCTCCCACGCACCGCCAAGGAGACCGACAAGAACGCCCTCGCTCAGTTCCACCTCGACTTCGCCAACATGCTCGCCAATGGCACCGGCTGGCACGAAGCCTGGCGGCTTCAGTACCTGACCAACATCGGCGAACTGCCCGACTACGAGGACGCGTACCGCTACTACGGCAACCGCGGCGGACTCGCTCCCGTCGATGACAAGGGCGACCCCGTCCTGCACAAGGTCCCCAAGGAATACAAGGTCGCCGGCAGCGACGGCGAACGCTGGCGCTTTATGCTCGCCCAGGCCGCCGAGTTCGCTCCCGCACGCGTCAGCGAAATCGACATGCTCTTCGCCGGCTTCCTCCATCAGCAGTTCGGCGTCCAGACGATGGGCTACTACGGCAGCCGCCGCAGTGACGACGACAACAAGGAGAAGGACAAGAGCG
>JBBRIK010001237.1:0-2436 GCA_038221045.1 Gemmatales bacterium | reverse complement strand
GTCGATCAGCGAGGGCGTTCTGGCGCGCTGGCTCAAGAAGGATGGAGCCAGCGTCCGTACCGGCGAGCCGGTGTTCGAGTTGGAGACCGACAAGGCGACGCAGGAAGTCCCCTCTCCCGAAGACGGCGTGCTGCGCATCAGCGTCTCCGAAGGGACAAAGGTCAGCATCGGCGACGTCGTTGGCCAGATCGTCGCCAGCACCGGCGACGAGACGCCGAAGAATGACGGCGCGCCCGCGAAGGCGTCCGAGCCGATCCTGATGCCCGCCGCGCGACAACTGGCCGCGGACGCCGGGGTCGATGTGAAACAGTTGACCGGCACCGGGCGCGGGGGACGGGTGTTGAAGGAAGACGTCGTCAAGTTCACCGAGCGTCCGAAAGCCACGCCTCCTCCGCCCGCCCCACCACCGCCGCCACGTCCATCAGGAGAGCGCGAGACGCGCGAGCGGATGAGCGCGATTCGACAGCGGATCGCGGCCCGGCTCGTCGAGGCCCAGCAGACGGCGGCGATTCTGACGACGTTCAACGAGATCGACATGTCGGCCGTGATGGCGCTGCGGACAAAGTACAAGGAAGCGTTTCAGAAGAAGCACGGCGTCAGCCTGGGCTTTCTCTCGTTCTTCCTCAAGGCCTGCGTCGAGGCGCTCAAGGCGTTCCCCGCCGTCAACGGGCGGATCGAGGGCAACGAGATCGTCTATCAGCACTTTTACGACCTCGGCGTCGCCGTCAGCACCGAACGAGGCCTGATGGTGCCGGTGGTCCGCGACTGCGAGGAGAAGTGCTTCGCCGGACTGGAGCGCGAAATCGCCGAACTGGCGCGGAAGGCCCGCGAGGGCAAGATCAGCGCGGCCGACCTGCAAGGCGGCACCTTCACGATCACCAACGGCGGTATCTTCGGCAGCCTGCTCTCGACGCCGATCCTGAATCCGCCGCAGAGCGCCATCCTCGGCATGCACGCCATTCAGAAGCGGCCAATCGCGCTCGACGATCAGGTGGTGATTCGGCCGATGATGTACGTCGCGCTGTCCTACGATCATCGCCTCATCGATGGCCGGGAGGCGGTCAGTTTCCTGGTGCGCGTCAAGGAATGCGTCGAGGCCCCGGAGCGGTTGCTGCTGGAACTGTAATGCGTTATGTCGCGAGCGGGGAAGCGGTTCTTTCCCTGGACGACAGGACTGGAAGCGGAAGCGCACGGGTCGTATCTCATTCCTATCCGCGTCCCTGGCCTCGGAGATGTCATGAATCATCAGAACGGCGACACTCGCACGGCCGCCCTGCGCGAGAAAGTGCAAGCCGGACAGCGGCTGTCCTTCGACGACGGCGTCTATCTCAGCGAACACGCCGATCTCTTCACGCTCGGCGAACTGGCCAACCTCGTCCGCGAGCGCAAGAACGGCTCCAACGCCTATTACAACGTCAATACGCACCTGAATCCCACCAACGTCTGCGTCTATCGCTGCACCTTCTGCGCTTTTCGGGCCGACCTGAAGAGTCCGAAGGGCTATGTGATGAGCGACGAACAGATCCTCGAACGGGCAGAGGAGGCAGACCGGCGCGGCGCCACCGAGTTGCACATCGTCGGCGGGCTGCACCATCAGTTGCCTTACGAGTGGTATCTGAACGTCGTCCGCATCATTCATCAGGCGCATCCGCGTCTGCACCTGAAGGCGTACACGGCCGTCGAATGGGACTGGTTCCAACGGCTGACCGGCAAGCCGGTGAAGGAGTTGCTCGCGGAGTTCAAGGAAGCCGGCCTCGGCAGCCTGCCCGGCGGCGGGGCAGAGATCTTTCATCCTGAAGTGCGCGACAAAATCTGCGAGCACAAGGCCGACGCCGAGGCCTGGTTCCGCATTCATCGCGACGCCCATCAACTTGGTCTGCGCTCCAACGCGACGATGCTCTACGGCCACATCGAGGAGCCGCGCCATCGCATCGACCACCTGATTCGCCTGCGCGAGTTGCAGGACGAGACGGGCGGCTTTCAGACGTTCATTCCGCTGGCCTTCCATCCCGACAACACGAAACTGGCCGAGACGTACCACATCCCGAAGCCGTCCGGCGTCCTCGACCTGAAGACGATGGCCATTAGCCGGCTGATGCTCGACAACTTCCCGCACATCAAGGCCTACTGGGTGATGCTGGGCATCAAGACGGCCCAGATCGCCCTGAGCTTCGGGGCCGACGATCTTGACGGCACCGTCGTCCATGAGAAGATCTACCACGACGCCGGCAGCGATTCGCCGCAGGAGTTGAGCGTGGTCGAGATACGCCGGCTGATCGCGGAGGCAGGCCGGGTGCCGATCGAGCGCGACACGCTCTATCACGAAGTGATCCGCGAGGAACGGCAATGGCACAGCGGACGCTCGTTGCAACTCGCAACCGTTTAGCCTCTGGCGAGCGGGGCCAGTGATGGCCCCGGTTACGAGCCACCGGGGCC
>JBBRIK010001236.1:0-2438 GCA_038221045.1 Gemmatales bacterium | reverse complement strand
GATCCCCGATCCCCGATGCCCGATCCCCGATCTGAGGGTGTGGCATGAGCATCATTCAACTGCTCTCGTCGTTCGCTCTGCGACAGGTCGTCGGCGAGATGGACGGCGGATTCTCGCAACTGCTCGGCGACCGCCTCGGCGACGGCAGTCAGCGTCTGCTGTCCGCCATTCGCCGGGCTAATGAAAACGCCTGGAAAGCGCTCGAAATCGCCCTGGCCGGCGAATCGCTCTGGCGTTGTCTCGATCGTCCGGAGGATCGCGCCTTCCGCCAGCAGATCCGCAACTTTCTCGACTGCATCCCTCTGCCGGAGTTGACCGAACGCGGCGACTTTCGCCGCGGCTGTCTGCGCGAGCTGCACGACTCCCGCCGGCGGGGACTGCTGCTGGGGCCGATCGTCGCCGAGGAGCTAACGGATGCAGCGGGCGCCTTCGCTCGCTTCATCAATGCGACGGCCGTGCGTGAGGCGGAGCGCGAAGCGCTGCTCGGACTGGCGGCGGAACTGGAGCGCGACGGTCATGCGTCGCTGGCCTGGCTCCTGCGCCAGCCGGCCCAGCCGGGACAGTCGCTGATCGTCGTCGCGGTACGATACTTCTTCCGGCGTGAGGTCGAGAAGGATGAGCTACTGGCCCGCCGGCTGTCGTTCGGCCACGCCGAGGAGATGACGCGGAGCCAGCAGGAGGGCTTCGAGCGTCTCGACGCGGCGCTGCACGAGCACGGCGAACGGCTCGGTCAGGCGATGGAGGGACTGGTGGAGGTCGTGACGGAATTGCGTGACGCCATGCGCGAGATGGGGCAGCAGGTCGCGGAGGTGTTGCAGCATGTGCGCGGAAATCCTGCCCGCGAGGAGGGACGAGCGCGAAACGCAAGCGAGGTTGTGTTCTCTCTGGAGTCGATTGACGCGATCGTCTTGCCGCTGTTTCGTGGCTTTCTGCCTCAGGACGATCTCCACGTCGCGCCAGACTTACCGCCGCGCAAGTTGGCGGGTGCCTGTCGCGCCTGCCAGGTGCCTGCGGACGAGACGATCCTGGTGCTATTCGAGGCGACGGTCACCGGTTCGGGCCGCTGTTCGCTGCTGCTGGGCCGGCACGGTCTCTACTACTTCAACGATCACGGCACGAAGGTCGCGGGGCCGGGACAGGTTCCTTATGCGTCGCTGATCGGCCGGCGTATCTGGCGTGAGTCATGGGCCGAGGTTGGACTCGATCGCGGCGAGTTCTTCCACCGCAGTGGCTCGCAACTGTCCGCCGACCGCATCGTCGAGATGCTCCTGGCCTTGCAAGGGGCGCTACGCGCGGCGAGTGGGTGACTCTATTCACCAATGGTTTCCCTGAGTCCTTAATGCTGGACTGATGCTAAGGTATCGCCGACCTTCATCACCGAGTTCCGAAGAGTTCGTTGAGAACCTGTCGGTCAGAAGCGAGTTTTTCTGCCAGGGGGATGAGATCCGCTCGTCCTGCTTCTTCGAGAACCTGCTCCCAGGGAAAGGGAGTGATCGTTTCATCGCCCTTGAAGTTCTTCTGCCACTCGGGGAGTTTGTGGGTCTCCTCCACGAGAGACCAATCGTCCACGGAGCGGAATTTCTCCGACAATTCCTGCAATTTCCTGACCTCTCGTTTTGAGAGTTTGCCACGCCCTGGATCCTTGATGAGTTCGACGTGCCGCCCCTCGCGGTGGATGAAGGTCTCCCACTCGCCCGATCGGCTGGTTTCGCCCTTGATTGTTGCGTAAATCTGGCTCAGGACAGGACCGTTCTTCATGGCGACAGGGTCGTCGCCCGTCAACGGAATGGCAGTCGTCGCCAGGAGCTCCCTCTCCGAGAGGTACAGGAGCTTCAAGAGCCGCAAGTAAGACATCTGGCGGCCTCTCTCGGCCTCAAGAAGCACCGCAGATGACTGGAGAGCTTTCAGAAAGTTAAAGTGAACACTCATGTCGCCCCTTTGTATACAATATGTCACTATAAGTCTATCATGAAACTACTACTTTGCAAGAGGGACATTGATTGGAGAGGAGAGGTTCGACAAGTCCACTTCGGACAAGAGAGTCCTCTGCCACTGGCCCGAAATGACCGCCGGGAGGTATCCAGCATGTCAGCCGTCACGATTCAGGAAGCGCAGGCCGAGTTGCCCGACCTAATCCGCCGGATGATGGCCGGCGAGGAAGTGGTAATCACGGAGAACAATCGGCCGGTGGCGAAGCTGGTGGCCGCTCCCCCTGAACGGCCGGCGAAGCCGCGGCAACTTGGGACGATGCGCGGTACAGTACTCTCGATGGAGTACTTCGACGATCCGCTGGCCGACTTCAAGGAGTACATGGAATGAGGGTGTTGATCGACTCCCATTCCATGATCTGGGCGCTCGATAATCCGATCCAACTGAGCGCGGTTGCCACGACGACCTTGCAAGACCCCGCCAACGATCTCGTCGTCAGCGCGGCTACT
>JBBRIK010001235.1:0-2440 GCA_038221045.1 Gemmatales bacterium | reverse complement strand
GGCCGGCCCAGTTGCCGTGATGGCACTGATTGCGGTCGTACCAGTCGATCATGTACACCTGACCGTCAGGGCTGGACCGGAGATAGAGGATCTGGGACCAGAGGTCATTCGCCTTGAGGAAGTCCGGCTCGCCATCGCCGACGTAACCCGAGCCTTTCGGCGTCAGCCGATCGAGGTTGAGCCGCGCTCCATGAATGTTGTTCATGAAGAGTTGGCCGCGATACTTCTCCGGCCAGGCGTCGCCGAGATAGATCATCGCCCCGGCGTGAGCATGACCGCCGCCATTCGCATCCGACTTCGCCCGGTCGCTGTCGTTCCACTGGTTGCCGACCCAGTGGCGATGATTGGCGATGGTGGGGATGTCGGCGTAAGTGTGCGGGTTAAAGTGGGTCCCACCCTGTCGATGATAGCGCCCCCCCTGGATCATGTGGAATAAATGGGGGATGACGCAGCAGGTGAGGAAACAGTCGCCATGATCGTTGAAATCAACGCCCCAGGGATTGCTCGTGCCCTGAGCGAAGACCTCGAATTTGTCCTTGAGCGGATGATAGCGCCAGATGCCGGCGTTGAGCGGAACACGCTTCTCCTTCGGCGTCCCCGGCTTGCCCACGAGCGAGTGCGTGAAGACGCCATGACAGCCATAGAGCCAGCCGTCCGGTCCCCAGATGAAACTGTTGAGCACTTCATGCGTGTCCTGCAAACCCCAGCCATCGAGAACGACGCGCGGCGGCCCGGCGGGTTTGTCCTCGCCCTCCTTGATGGGGATGAAGAGCAATTCGGGGGCCTGTCCCACCCACAGTCCGCCGAAGCCCAGTTCGATTCCCGTGACGAGGTTCAGCCCCTCATAAAAGACCGTGCGCTTGTCGAAGATGCCGTCGCCGTCGGTGTCCTCGAAGATGAGGATGCGGTCCTTCGCTTCCTTGGCCGGCAACTTGTGCGGATAGGAGTAGCACTCGGCGACCCAGAGCCGGCCTCGGTCGTCGATGGTCATCGCGATCGGCTGGCGAATGTCGGGTTCGCCGGCGAAGGCCGTCACCTTGAAGCCGGGCGGCAGGGTCATCACCTCGGCCGCCTTCTTCGGCGGAATGCCGGCATGGGCGAAGAGGTCGTCGATGCGTTTGACGGCATCGGGGAAGTTGGGCTTCGTCTCGTAGAACTTGAAGTCATCGAAATTGACGTGTCCCCAGTGTCCGCTGTGTTTATCGACGAGGCGAATGAAGATGTCCTTGCCCTTGAGCGCTTCGAGATCGACGACGACGCGGCGCATGGTCTCCGATTCGTGACCGGGGCTGCGATGGAAGACCGCGTTCGTGTCCTTGCGGACGAGCTCGACGCAGGTAACCTCGTGGGGCCCGCCGCCGACGAGGAACGCAGCCCAGCGATGGGTGACCTTGAAGGGCGCAGACGTGAGTGTCCCTTGCGGTGGGTCGCCAGCCAGCTCGAAGCCGCCGATCCAGTACGTCCCCTGATGTCCGCTGGTCATGTCGGGCCGGCGCTTGTTGACAGTGTCGCCCTTGATCGGCTGTCCTTTGAAGGCATCGCCGGTCGCGGTCCAGTCGCGCAGATCGCCTGTCTCGAAGTCGAGGTTGAGCGGCTTGCCGTCAGCACCGGTGGGGAGAACGCCCTTCGGCTGGCCGGGCTTCGGTGCGTCTTGCCCTGGAACGGTTGAGAGGACGAACAGGACGACGAGGAACAAGGAGAGGGAGCGGACCGGCATAAAAAGGCCCTCGGCGAGATGGAGGAGGCGCTATGTGCCTATCCTATCGCGCCGAAGAGGGAGAGTGAGGGGCTTGATCGATCCCCTCACTCACTCATGCATGGATGGGAGTTCTCAGAGCGCGGAAGGTGCTTCCTGGGAAACGAGCGTCTTGCGGTTGAAGCGGAGCGGCCTTTGACAGTGCGGGCAGGGTGATGGCGTACTCGGCAGACCTTCGAGTACCTCGACCGGCTGCCGGCATGCGGGACAGGTGCAGCTGTAAACCCGCGTCGAAGTAGTGCGGCCGAAGAACTGTTGCAGACGCGAAGCGCTCTTCCGCACGCTTTCCGTGGCGGTCACGACAAGAGGCCGATCCTCGCAACCCTCGATGGCCACGAACCGAACGCCCCCGTCCTCGCAGCCGATCGCCAACTGCGCTCCCGCCGGAGACAGCGCCCCACACTGCGCAGGCTGCCCCAGATCAATCTGGGCCTGCAAGGTCAATTCGGGAACGGCATAGAGCGTTACTCGCCCCGTCGCATCCAGGATCAGGAGCGACGATCCATCGAGTAGGAAGGAACAGCCGCGCACTTCCGCTCCCACTTTTGCCACGTTCAGTTTCACTCGTCCCTCAATATCCCACAGGATCAGTTCGCCGCCGCGCGAGCCGGAAGCCGCCAGGCCCCCATCGGGCGAGATGTCGCCCGCCGTCACTCGGTCCTTGTGCTCGCGCCAGACGGCGAC
>JBBRIK010001234.1:0-2442 GCA_038221045.1 Gemmatales bacterium | reverse complement strand
GTCTCGCGGTAGAAGCCGCCTTCCCGCGGCAAGGGCTGCAACTGGAGTAGAGCAAGGATCTCGTTCGCTGTCATGGCCCTTCCTCAACGCGCCA
The DNA here is from genome assembly GCA_038221045.1 of Gemmatales bacterium. Taxonomy (GTDB): domain Bacteria; phylum Planctomycetota; class Planctomycetia; order Gemmatales; family Gemmataceae; genus JBBRIK01. Next base: position 2,348 of record JBBRIK010001234.1, on the reverse strand, counting down.
TCACCGGCGGACTATGTGGAGCGCAGCACCAACAGCGTCGCCTCGGGACGACAGTTGTAGCGCAGCGGATGCTTGCCCGCCAGGCCGCGCGAGACGTGCAGGAGGGTGCGTTCCTCGAGGTACGTCCCACTGTCATAACGCCGGCCATAAAGGCTCGGTACCACGAGCGAGCCGATCAGCGGCAGACGAATCTGGCCGCCGTGGACATGGCCCGACAGCATCAGATCGACGCCGTTCTTTCTCGCCCAGGCGATGTTGTCCGGGGTGTGGCTGAGGCAGAGCCGAAAGACGTTCGCGGGACAGTTCGACAGATCCGGGGCGGTCTTCAGCCACGGCCCTTCATGGCCGATGACGATCAGCGGCTGTCCGCGCACCTCGATCGCATCCCAGCTATTGGCCGGTGTGCGATAGCCAAGTTGTCGCAACTGCTCGCGGACCTTTTCCGGCTCGTACCAGTAATCGTGATTGCCGAGGATGGCCAGCTTCGCCTCGCGGGCTTGCAGTTTGCCCAGCACCGGGGTTATCCAGGCATGATGAGTCAGGCTATCGACGTAGTCGCCCGTCAGCGCGATCAGGTCCGGCTGCCAGGCCATGCACAGGTCCACTACGCGCTCGTGATACTCCCGTTCCGGCGTGCCGCAGAAGTGGAAGTCGCTCAGGTGCAGGATCGTCAAGCCGTCCCAGGCGGGCGGGATCCGCAGTTTCAGCGTCTTCACCGTCAGATCGAGCTGGCACACCTGATTACCCGGCAACCGGGCGAGCCGATGATGCTTGCCGTTGCCGGCCAGAGACCGGCCCGCGAGTTGTTCGACGAGGATCGTCGTCCTCGCCTCGCTCAGCAGCGGCGGACAACGCCGGAGCAGGCGCTGGACCGTCACCAGGGGAACGAACACGAAGCCGGCCAGCCAGCAGAGCGCCACATAACCCGCCAGGAAGCGCAGCCCAAGACACTCGACAGGCCGATGGAAGAGAGCGAGAGGATCGAACCCGAAGGCCCACCAGAAGCCGACCGGTCCGGCGAGGAACAGCAATCCATGCAGCAGTTGCAGGACGTCGATGGTCTTGCGGCCAAGGGGTGAGCCGTAGAACCAGTTGTGGCTGCGCAAGATCAGCGCGAAGTGGCCGAGCGACGCTCCCAGGAATAGCAACAGCGAGAGAACCATCGTCATTTTGCTTGCAGACCGGCGAGAGCGTCGCGCAGTTGATCGACGCGGAACGGCTTGAACAGGACGTGCTTCAAGCCATCCTGACGAGCCTTGACCAGGGAGTGCGAGGGATCGTAGCCATACTCGGTCATCAGCACGACCAGGGCGTTCGGCTGGGCGGCGCGAAGCTGGCGATACACGTCGTATCCCGTCATGTCCGGCAGGCGAATGTCGGCCAGGATCGCATCATACGAGGAGTGCCGGGCGAGCGTCAGCGCCTCCTTGCCGTCGCGGGCCGTTTCGACCACGCAGCCCCAGCGGCCCAGGATGCCGTGGGCCGTGCGGCGAACGTGTTCGTCGTTGTCGGCCACCAGGACGCGAACGCCCTTGAACGACTGCACCTCATCGGTCTTTTCCGCCGGCGCGATCGTCTCGCCGACTTTCTGGATGCACTGTTTGATGAGCCGGGCCTGATTGAGCATCAGACGGAGCTTGTCGGCCATCTCGGCCTCGATGCCGATGTAGCGCTCGAGAATCGACGCCCCGGCGGTCAGGATCTCATCGACGGGTAGGGCGACCTCCCGGCTGATGTTCTCGATGGCCTGCGTGGCCGTCTCGCGCTTCTCGGCCGTCAATAGCTCCAGGGTGTGCAGGGCCGACGCAATCTCCCGGCAGAAGATCTCGAGGAACTGAACGTCCTGCCCGTCGAAGGCGTTGACCTGAGGACTCTCGACGTTGAAGGTGCCAACCACCTCTTCCTGGTAGATCAGCGGCACTGTCAGCGAGGAGCGCATGCCGGCCGCGCCTTCGATGTAGAGCGGATCGCACAGGGTGTCGCGGCAGAGATAACTCTTGCCGGTCGAGGCGACGTAGCCTGTCACGCCGTTGTTCTCCGGATTGGCGGTCAGCCGTCGCTCGCTGGCTTCCAACGTCATGCCCTCGGTCAGCAGCGGCTCCAGTCGCTTTGTCCGGCGGTCGAGCAGGCGCAAGTCGATGACGTCATAGTGGAGCAGGTCGCGGGTGCAGCGGCGGATGTTCTGCTTGAGCAACTCGATGCGTTCGGCAGGCCCCATCTCGGCGAGCGATTCGGCGTCGAGAGAGGCAAGATCGCGGCCGGCCTTGTGGAGGGCGTCGAGTTGCTGCTGGTGGTGAACGTCGTCGGTGACGTCGCGGCAGAGAGCCAAAAGCCGGCCCTCGCCCTGC
>JBBRIK010001233.1:0-2445 GCA_038221045.1 Gemmatales bacterium | reverse complement strand
CGGTCGGGACTGATGGCAACGTCATAGCCGTAAGGCGCGGCCTTCGGCAGCGGCAGCGTCCGAATGAAAGTGCCGTCGTTGCGGAACTCCGCGAGGCCGGTGGGCAGTCCGCCGTCCTTGCCGCCGAGGAAGCTGATAAGCATCCGGCCCGGCAGCGCACATGGTGAGTGTGGACCGGTCAGGCCGGACTTCTCCGACGAGTCGAACGTCTTGATGAGTTTCGGCTTTGCGGGGTCGCCGGCCACATTGATGACGAAGATGCGATTGGAGAACAGGCTGCAACCCCAGATATGCGTCCGGTCGTCGGTGTAGCCGAAGTGGTGTGTCTCGTTGCCCGACGAGCCGAGATCGAGTTGTTGCAGGACCTTGCCGTAGGTGTCCGACTCGAGGTGAACGTCGATCGTCAGCAGGCAGTCGTTGTCCTTGCCGTCGGCATCGACGCAGAAGACGTACAGGTATTTCTCGGGCCGATCGAGGCGTTTGACGAACGGCGACAGGCAGGTCTCGCCGTGAACGAAGAGGATCGGGAGGAACAGGAGGGGAATGCACGGCGCGAAGCGTCTCATGGGTGTATCCTCGGATGACTTGTCGTCAAGAGCGGGTTAGGGGGCCTCGATTTCGAGAAAGGCGCCGCCGTTCTCGAACAGGTCTTCGCCGATGGCGCAGGTCCACAGAATGCGAACGAGAAAGGACCAGCCCTCGGTAGGCGTCGCGGAGGAGCCGGGGCGCGGAATGAAGAGGCGCACCTTCTGACCGAGCAAGCGGCGCGTGCCGAACAGGCGGATGCCGGTCGCGGAGACGTCACGGCTGATGAGGGTATGTTCGCGGCCGTCCTCGGTGCGGACCTTGACCGGCTGAATGAAGTCGGTGCGAACCTGCTCGCGCCGCTCCTCCTGACGAGCCGCATCGCGATGACTGCGGATCATCTGGCGAATGGCCTTGTAGATGGCGTGTTGCTGATCCTGGTCGCGGCGAGCGCGGTCGCTGGCGGCGGGCGGATAGTACCGGCCTCCGCGCCGCCGTAGCGGCGTCCGCGCCAGCGCATCCTTCCAGAGCGTCTCGTCCTGTCCGGCCTCGCTCAGCAGAGTCCGGACCTCACGGGGGAGGATGGACCCCTTCTGTTCGGCAAGGCGGACGGCGGCGGCGGCGACGGCCTGGAGATCGATGGCGCTCATCGCCTCAGTATAGTTCAGCGCGCTCCGGCAGCCCAGCGCTGAGCCTCGGCGAGAGCGAGTTGAATCGCGTCGCCGCGTGTCGCGGCGGGAGCGGTCGCGATACGCTGATGACGGCCCGGCTGCGACGTGTGCATCTGGCCGACGAACACCCAGCCTCCCTGGGACGCTTCCTGGAACTGGAAGGTCCCCAGTCCCATCGCTTCGAGTTGGGCGAGCGTGACCGTCCATTCCTGCGCGGCCGGCGTCACGCCTAACGTATTCGGCGAGGGGATGCTGAGCGTGGTTACCGTCGCCACGGTCATCGGAGAAGGAGTCCACACAGGGACGGCCGGCGGCGCGGGTTCCGGCGTTTCCTCACTCCGTCCGCGAGCCAGGAGCGGTCGAGGAGCGGCGGCGGGAACTTTCAAACGAGGAATGGGATACACCTGCGGCCTCTCCTCCCTCATGGGGGCCGCACTGCCCAGCGCACCCGAGGGAATCAACATCGGTGAACCACCGATGACGGGGCCACAGCCCCGCGGGCCTCAGGACTGTCCAGGACTGTTCGGCGTCCAAATGAGGCAAAAGCCCAGGATGAGACAGGCGCGGCGCATGACGGATTCCTTCCCCGGTCCCTCGCGTCCTTGCGAGAGCAGGTCAGCGAATATGAAAAGGAGGTCGGGAAGCGAGACGAGCGAGTCCGACGTCCACGAGTCGGAGAGTTCTATAGCGGCACTCGCTTTCAAGGGGAAGTCCAACTGGCAAGGCAGGCGAACAGCACAAATTACAACGTCCTTGAAAGCATTACAACGTCGCTCTCAAGCGGGTGTTTCCGCCCAGTCGCTGAGTTGAGTCGCCACGAAGTAGCGGACGTGCTCGGCGAAGTTCGCGCCGCCGTGGCCCAGGCCGGGGACGACGTAGCAAGCGCCGCCGGGCAGACGCCGGGCCACGCTCATCGCGTCCTCGGCTCGCACCAACGGATCGATCTCACCGGCAAGGAAGCGGATTGGCCTTCCCACAGTGGCGCGGTCTGCATACGTCATCGGATTGGCGGCGCGAACCTGGGGACTATCGACCATCAACTGGCTCAGCAGCCCGAGGAACTCCGTCGAGGCACTGATCCACGGCGCGCTGAATAGTCCCGCCAGACGGCTCAACAGACGAATCGGGGCCGAGGTCAGAAGGGGTGTCAGGGCGGGTGCGTAACTCTTCGCGAACAGTCTCAGGTCCGAATGGCCGATGGCGCACAGCAGCCGCGAACCCAGGCCGTCGCGCAAGAATGCGAACGAAC
>JBBRIK010001232.1:0-2449 GCA_038221045.1 Gemmatales bacterium | reverse complement strand
GTGATCGCGGGCGATGTCCTCATGCGAATCCCAGTTGCGGCGTGGGAAGCCATTGTCCGCGCCGCTCCAGAGCTGCACGAAACGCACGCCGCGCTCCAGCAATCGCCGTGCGACCAGGCAGCGATGGCCGAACTCCTCCGTGATCTTGTCGTCGAGGCCATAGAGATGCCGGGTCGCCTTCGATTCCTTCGAGATGTCGAGTACCTCGGGCGCGCTCTTCTGCAGACGGGCCGCCAACTCATACGAGGCGATGCGCGATTCAAGCCGCGAATCGCCTTCGCGCGTCGCGGCATGCTCGCGGTTCAGCTTCCGCAATAGCGCCTGCCCCTCGCTCTCGCTGTCCTTGGCGATAGCGCTCTGTTCGGGTGGATAGAGATCGAAGATCGGGTTCTTGTCGTTGGCGCGGACCATCGTCCCCTGATGGGCGGCGGGCAGGAAGCCGGCACTCCAGTTGGCGGGGCCGTTCGGAGCGTAGCCACGCGGATCGGGCAGGACGACGAAGGCCGGCAGGTTGTCGTTCAGGCTGCCGAGTCCATAGCTGATCCACGCTCCCATGCCGGGAAAGCCAGGCTGCACGAAACCCGTCGCCTGCATGAAGGTGGCCGGGCCGTGGACGTTCGACTTCGCCACCATCGAGTAGACGAAGGCCATGTCGTCGGCGCAGCTCGCCAGATTCGGCACCAGGCTCGACATCCAGCGCCCGCACTGGCCATGCTGTTTCCACGTCCACGGACTTTTCATGCACGCGCCCGGCGACGACTGGAACAGCTCGACCTTGCCGCCCGGATCGAAGGGCTGGCCATGACGCTTGAGCAACTCGGGCTTGTAGTCGAACGTATCGACCTGACTGGCCGCTCCGGACATGTAAAGCTGGACGACGCGTTTCGCCTTTGGCGGATGATGCGGCACGCCCTTCAGGGGAGCGGCCAGCAGGCCGTCGCGCGCCAGCAGGTCCACCAGGGCGATGCCGCCGAGACCGCCGCCGAATTGCCATAGAAAGAGCCGGCGATTGAGGGTCGTCATGTGGGGTCACTCCTTGCTGGGCTTGCGCACGCCCCAGAGTTCTTCGAGCAGGTTGAACATGCGCGGGTCCGTCTCCTTCAGTTCGGCTCGAACGAAGGGAAAGAAATCGTTCGTCCCGAAATACGCCTCGCTCATCTCGGCGAAGTATTCGTGATGATTGGTCAGGGCGTAGTGCCGGCGCTTCTGTCCGGAGATGTGCAGCACCTTGTCGTAGAGCCTGGCGTCCTTCGCCTGTTCAAAGCAAGCCATCACCTTCGGATGGTCGAACTTTAGCACCTGATGATGGTAGGCGTGAGCCAGTTCGTGCAGCACCATCCAGGGCTGAGTATGCGTCCATTCGAGGAAGTTCTTGCAGTTGGCCAGTTCGACGCCGCCGGCCTTGTTCGGGTTCATGCCGTGATCGCGCAGCCAGTCGCGCGAGACGTGATAACACATGCACGGATGTTTCGGATGGGCCAACTCGATCCAGATCGGCACCTTGCGGAGCTTTTCCAGCGCGGCTGCGGGGACGGCTCGCGTGATGCGATAGAGGTGATCGTCGAGCAACTCCAGCACCTGTTCGCGGAGTTGCTTGTGTTCCTCCTTGAGCAACGTCTTGTTGAGCTTGATCGGCCAGCCGCGAATGCGCTGCTCGGCGTAATTGGCGTCGGGATCGTAAGCCGGCTTGTCGGCGGCGAGGGTGGATAGAGCGCAGAGGGTGAGAAGGAACATGGGGAACCTCTGTTCTGAAGACCGCCGCTTGCGGCTTAGCGGGGAGGAAGACCGCTAAGCCGCAAGCGGCAAGAACTGTCAATCGATGAAGATGAACTCGTTCGCGTTCAGCAGCAACCGGCACGCCGCGGCCAGGCCGTGCTTGCGCGCGAAGGTCGTCATCGCTTCGCGCTCCGCCGCAACGGGCGAGCGTCCGAAAGCCAGACGATAGCCCTGCTCGATCTGCTTGCCGGCGTCGTCGCTCGATTTCTTGAGACGCTCCGCGAAGAGTTCCGCCTGCCTCACCATGAACGGATTGTTCAGAAGCGACAGCGCTTGCAGGGCCGTCAGCGTGGTGTTTCTCACCGGCGTGTTCACGTTCGGATCGGCACAGTCGAGGCAATCGAGAAACGGGTTCGGCACACTCCGCACCGTGAAGCGATAGACCGTCCGCCGATACGTTTTCGGGTCGTGGAGCTTCTCCAGGTCGGTGTGATCGTAGATCGGCGAATGATCGTCCTTGAAGCGGAACAACTCGAAGCCCGCACCACCCATCGTCAGATCGAGTTTGCCGCTGACGGCAAGGACGCTGTCGCGGATCGACTCGGCGTCGAGGCGCTGTCGATTCATGCGCCAGAGCAAACGATTGTCGGCGTCGATTTTGGCGGACGCCTCGTCATGGCGCGACTGCTGGCGATAGACCCGGCTGAGCAGTATCTGCCGATGCAGCTTCTTG
>JBBRIK010001231.1:0-2452 GCA_038221045.1 Gemmatales bacterium | reverse complement strand
GGTGCGGTCCACTGGGCCGGATTCGGGCGGGACGGTAGGAGGCGTGGACTCGACAGACATGGCAAGGACTCCGGGCAAGGATGCTTCATCGAGTACGCTGATTATGTACTTCCAGGAAGGGATCTGCCAGCAGATTCCTGCGAAGTGGAAGCGGCGAACCTGTGCATCAGCAGCGGCGGCTGAACTGAGCAACGATTCAAGCAATCGTGGTGAGGGTGGCGTGCCCAGGAGCTTTTGGCTCGTTAGCATTACAGCGCTGTAATGCTAAAGGGCGTTCGGCTGAGTGGTTAGGTCAAGTATCCCCGACTGGATTTGAACCAGTAACCTCTAGCTCCGGAGGCTAGCGCTCTATCCAATTGAGCTACGGGGACGCACTTCCTGGATTGTATCGCGTTCCTCGATCCTGTCCAGACCCGCAGCCTCTCAACCGGCCGCCTCTCGCCGTTACTCAGACGGCGTGTTAGAATTAACTTCTTGAACCGTTTACTATTCAACTCTCACTCGTGCGAGTCCAAGGCGATTACGAAGGAGGCGCGGACGATGGTTGCTCCGTGGTATCGGACCTTGACTGCCGGCCTGATCTTTCTGGCGCTGTTCTCTCCCGCGTTCGCGGCCGACAAGCCGCCAGCGCCGAAAGTCCTCTCGCCCCAGGAACTCGCCGCTCGCATCGACTTCCACATCCAGGCGAAGTGGGCGAAACTGAAGGTCGTCGCCGCCAAACCGAGCGATGACACGGAGTTCCTGCGTCGAGTCTCTCTCGACATCGTCGGCCGGATCCCCACCGTCACCGAGATCCACGATTTTCTCGCCGACACCGCTCCCGACAAGCGCCGGAAACTTGTCGCGAAGATGCTCGACACCTATTCCTACGTCGGCAACTTCACGGCCATCTATCGCGATCTGATGGTGCCGCAAGGCGGCAACAATCAATTCGTCCAGGCGTTCGGCCAGCAGATGGAATCGTGGCTCACGGCCAAGCTTCGCGCCAATGCCGGCTACGACGTTCTCGTCCGCAACCTGCTGACCGCCGATCCGCTCGGTGCTTTCGGCCGCGGGCGGGGCGGTGTGGCGCAACCCCTCGATCCCAATGAGCGCTCCGTCGTCGCCTTCTACCAGGCCAACGAGTTGAAGCCGGACAATGTCGCGTCGGCCGTGTCGCGCGTCTTCCTCGGCATCAAGCTCGAATGCGCTCAGTGCCATGATCATCCCTTCAACCAGTACAGCCGCGAGCAGTTCTGGCAAACGGCCGCCTTCTTCGGCGGACTGACTCCCAACCGGCAGGATGGCCAACGCTTCCAGCAGGCCGCGTACGATCCGAGTGTCAAGCAGATCAAGATCCCCAACACGGAGCGGTTCGCCAAGGCGACCTTCCTCGACGGCAAACAGCCGGTGTTCAAGGAAGGCGAAGATGCTCGCGTCGTCCTCGCGGATTGGATCACCGCTCCCGACAATCCCTATTTCTCGCGCGCCGCCGTCAACTATCTCTGGGCGCACTTCTTCGGCCTCGGCATCATCGATCCGGTCGATGAACCGTCCGAGGAGAACCCGCCGAGCCATCCCGAACTGCTGCAAGAGCTGGCGACCCAGTTCGCGCTAAACAAGTACGACCTCCAGTATCTCATCAAGGCGCTGACGGCCAGCCAGGCGTATCAACTCACGAGCGCTCAGTCGCATCCCTCGCAGGCGAACCCTCGCCTGTTCGCGGCGATGCAACTGAAGGGCTTATCGTCCGAGCAGTTGTTGGACAGCATCAGCCTGGCCATCGGCAACATGGAAGGCACTCCGCGCGGCCCCTATCAGGGTTTCGCCGGCCGGCGATCCTTCAATCCGATGGCGCAGGAGCTTCGCAACAAGTTCGCCAACTACGCCGACAAGCGGACCGAGTATCAGACGTCGATCCTGCAAGCGCTGGCCCTGATGAACGGCAAACTCACTGCGGACGCGACCAGCCTTACCAAGGGCGGCACGCTGGCGGCCATTGCCGACAGTCCCTTCATGGACACCGAAGGCAAACTCAATGCGCTGTTCCTGGCCAGTGTGTCGCGCAAACTGAAACCGGCGGAAACGTCGCGGCTGGTGCGCTACGTCGAATCCGGCGGGCCGAGCAAGGATCAATCGAAGGCCCTCGCCGACGTCTACTGGGCGCTGCTCAACAGCAGCGAATTCATCCTCAACCATTGAGCCGGAGTGCGGAACTCGGAGCGCGGAGTGCGGAGCTATGAGCAGGACAGAACTGGAGAATGGACAGCAGCCAAAGGCTGCAAATCCTCTCTTACTCAGAACCAGGCAATTCGCGCTTCGGGTGATGCGTTTGGTCGATGCCCTGCCGAACAAACGATCGGCAGAAGTGATTGGAAATCAATTACTGCGCAGTGCCACGTCCGTCGGTGCCAATTATCGAGCCGCACGACGCGGCCGATCGAACAAGGAGTTTCTCTCCAAACTGGGCATT
>JBBRIK010001230.1:0-2453 GCA_038221045.1 Gemmatales bacterium | reverse complement strand
CCTAGCCGACCCGCGTCGAACTGCACCCCGAACCCAGGTGGCGGCGTCGTCGCTGTTCCCAGCATCTACAACTCCGCCATCGCCGCCAGCAGCCGATCGACTCCCAGTGAGGCGCCGACGCCGGGCAGCGCCTGTTTGGTGAACAGCCCCGCCAGGTTGTCGTAGCGTCCGCCGGAAAGAATACTGCCGATGCCGGGCAGGTCGTCGAGGAAGGTTTCGTAAATCGTGCCGGTGTAGTAGTCCAGCCCGCGGGCAATCGACAGATCGAGTCGAACGGCGTTGTCCGTCAGCCCCACAGCCCTCATCACCTCAACGAGTTCGCGCAGCCGGCGAACGCCCTCAGCCGTTTTCTCGTTCTCGCCGAACTCCCACTGCAATCGATCGAGGATGTCTTTGCTGGACCCTTCGAGCGCGGCGAGTTTGACGACTTTCTCGGCCTGTTCGCGGGATACTCCCGCCGCCGTGGTCATCTCGGCCACGACCTTTTCCGTGCCGATCTTGGGCAACTTGTCGAGGGCTCGCAACAGCAGAACGCTCTTCTCAGCGAGGCCGAGCGACTCCAGCAAGCCGTTCAGCACCAGGCGATTGTTAATGCGAATCTGGAAGCGCTCAAAGCCGATGGCTCGCATCAGATCGTTAATCACCAGCACGACCTCGATATCGGAGGCGTTCGAGGTGGTGCCGATGGTGTCGAAATCGCACTGCCAGAACTCGCGATAGCGTCCGTGGGCCGTGTTTTCACCGCGCCAGACCGGCCCCATGTGATAACGCTTGAAAGGCGTCCCGAGTTTGCCAATGTGCTGCGCGGCAAAGCGAGCGAAGGGGACGGTCAGATCGAAGCGCAAAGCGACGTCGCGGCCGCCGTGGTCGGTGAAGCGGTAGATGAGCCGATCCGATTCGTCGCCGCCCTTGCCCACCAGGACCTCGGCGTATTCCAGGGCCGGCGTGTCGATCGGGGCATAACCGTGCGAGCGATAGACCCGGCGTGCCTTCTCCAGCATCGCCTCGCGCGGGATCATCAACTCGGGCGTGTAATCGCGAAAACCCTTCAACGTGCGTGGTTCAATCATTTTTTTGCCAGTTGCCAGTTGCCAGTTGTCCGTTGCCATTTTACTGAGAGAGACGGAGCAAGGCCGCGATGTTCACCTGGCGCCACTCCAACTGGCAACTGACAACTGACAACGGGCACTAAGACTAACCACGATTACGATTGCGATACCCATCGCTGACGCGCTGCATGAAGCGGCGTTCTTCGTCGGTCAAGGAGTTGATGCCCTGGCGGGCGACCTTGTCGAGCAACTCGTCGAGCCGGCGTTCATCGGCCTCGCGGCGCTCGGCTTCCTCGCGAGCCTTGCGTTCGGCGCGAGCCTGCCTCCAGCGCTGCCACCAACTCTGTTTCGGCCTGGCAGGTTGCGGCGCGGGCTCGTCGCGCTCCAGACTCGTGTATCCCTGCGAGAAGTCGTAGCCGAAGAGCGACTCCTCTCCGCCGGTTTCCAGAAGGATCCACTGCTGCTTGCACGAGTGGTAGATGAACAGAGCGAGGAAAACGGCAAGGATGCTGCCGTCAATGATGGCGTAGAGGCCGACAATGAACATCGTGACGAAGCCGGCGTAGATAGCCGCCAGCGTGCCGCGCCGGTAGTTGGTGTACTTCCAGGCGATGCTCTGGAAGAGCCGGCCGCCGTCGAGCGGATAACCGATCAGCACCATGTTGAAGAGGAACAGGACGTAGTTCACCCAGAACAGATGATTCAGCAGGACGGCCGGGTCATAGGGCGACAGGGAGATGAATTCGCCCGGCCAGTTCCTCATGGGGACTGTGTCGGGTGACAGTCCCGACCCGCGTCCCAGGTAAGTGAACGGGTCCCAGTGCGGCTGGTAAGAGCCGGCGAGGTACAACCCGGCCAGGGCCAGCAGGCACAGGAAGAAGTTGACGCCTGGCCCAGCCAGGGTCGTGATGAAGTGAGCGCGGGGCGTGTGCGGCACCTCGACGGACGCCAGACCGCCGAGCGGCCACATGAGGATGTCCTGGGCGTCCCCCTTGACGGCGCGGGCGCCGAAGCAGTGGCCGAACTCGTGCATCAGGACCGACACAAAACAGATGGCGCAGATCAGCGTAACGTCGATCCAGCCGTTGGGGACAGCGTCCTTCCTGAACGCCGCCTGAAGGATCACGCCCACGATCACGAACGGGAAGAGGATATGTACCCGGATCGTGATGCCGAAAAGCCTGCTGAATGGAAACGACCAGGCAAAGGGATCATGCATAAGTCCACTCACGACGCCAGGGGCAAGTATTGCACTCCCGATCAGTATGATTCTATCATCGCCAACCCGCGCACGCAATCACCCCTTGCCAGTTGCCAGTTGCCAGCCAAGCGGGGCTTTCTTCTCCAACTGACAACTGGCAACTGGCAACTGGCAATAAGACTGACAACAGTGAGATAGACCAT
>JBBRIK010001229.1:0-2454 GCA_038221045.1 Gemmatales bacterium | reverse complement strand
ACACGCTCCGCTCCGAAGACTCCGCGTCGCGGCTAACCAAGACAGACAATTGCAATCCCTCGCCTGTGCCGTTACAACCAGAGAGAGGAAGTCGCTTCATCGTCATCCTTCGGGACGCCGCTCATGTCGCTGGCGATTCGCATCTACTTCAACGCCGTCTTCGGCGGTCTCGGCGGGTTGCTGGGATGGATGCTCTATGGCGTCTTCTTTGACCCTCGGCAGAGCGGCATGGTTCATTATCTCCTCTCCGGCGGCGTTATCGGCGGTTCTATCGGCTATCTCGTCGTCAGTGTCGAATCCATCCGCGATCGCTCTCTCCTTCGCTTTTTCCGTCTGGCGACCTATGGCCTGGTCCTCGGCGCCATCGGCGGTGCGGTCGGCATGCTCACCGGCGAGACGATCAATAGCCTACTCGTCGGCGCTGTCGGCGCGGACCGCGGCAACGCGCTGAAACTTCTGGGCGGCGTACTCGCGCGCGGCCTCGGCTGGATGTTCCTCGGCTTCCTGGTCGGTGCGAGCGAAGGACTGGCCGCACGGTCGATGGGCAAGTTCAGTTATGGAGCTATCGGCGGCAGCATGGGCGGTTTCCTCGGCGGCTGTTGCTTCGACCTGCTCTATCGCGCCGGCCAGAGCAGCGACGGAGCTGCACTGTGGGGCGCGATGGGCCTCGTCATCCTGGGCGCATCCATCGGCTCGCTGTCGGCGCTGGTGAGCGGCGTATTTCAGCCGGCCTCGGTGAAGGTGATGCGCGGCTGGCAGGAGGGACGCGAGTACGGCGTGGACAAGCCGCAGAACTCTCTCGGCCGTGATGAGCATGTCGATATCGCCCTGTTCCGCGACATGCGGATCGAGAAGACGCACGCCTACATCGAGCGTGAGGGCGAGCGGTTTCTGCTGGTCAACAACGGCGCGCCGGCCGACTTCACGCGCGTCAACGGAGTGCCGGTCGTCCGCGCTCAGGAACTGCACGACGGCGATCGCATCGAGTTGGGACAGGTCGTCCTGCGCTTTCAGTTGCGTGTTGCCCAGAAATGGAGCCGTCGTCGGCGATGATGACGAATGGCGGGTTGCCGCTTGCGGCTTAGCGGGGACATCTGCTATGCCGCAAGCGGCAAGACAGGGGGTTGTTGATGGCACTACTTGTCTGTCCTCGTTGTCAGCGCGCCAATCCCGGCGACGCCGTGTATTGCTATCACGACGGCAACCTGCTGCGCATGGAGGGCGTCAAGGGGACGCCGGTCACGGGATTGCTGACCAACGAATTTGTCTTCCCCTCCAAACGACGCTGCGCCACGCTCGACGATTTTGTGCAGGGTTGCCAGTACGAATGGGAGGAAGCCTGCGACTTGCTCAAACGCGGCGAGATCGGCCGCTATTTCGCCGGCATCGGCCGGCTGGACCTTGCCCGCGCTGCACGCGATGCCGAAAAACAGGCCGATCCCGACATCGCTCTGAGTACCTTTCTCGGCGCGCTGCCCGCCAGCAAGATGCCGGGGCCGAAACTCGACATTCGACCGCGCCGCATCCTGTTCAACAAGATCAGGCCGGGAGAGGTCAAGCAGGTCCCCATCAAGGTCCTCAACGAGGGCAAGGGACTCCTTCAAGGCAAGCTGACCGTCTCCGAGGGCAATCACTGGTTTCGAGTCGCCTTCGGCGGCGACAGCGGCAAATGCACCATCAAGACGGCGGACGAAGAAGAAATCGTTTTCGTCGTCGATACCCGCACGCTCGCGGCCCCTGGCAGTTACGCGGCACGGCTCACCATCATCACCAACGGCGGCGTCGCGGAAGTACCCGTGCGCCTCGACCTCGGCGCGACGCCCTTCGGGCTGCCGCCGTTCAAGGGGGCGGGATCGCCGCGCGACATGGCCGAACGCATGCGCGCGAATCCGAAAGCCGCTGTGCCTCTGCTGGAGAACGGCGAGATCCAGAAGTGGTTTACCGCCAACGGCTGGGCCTTTCCGTCGATGGGCGTGCCGACACGGGGCGTCGCGGCCGTGCAGCAGTTTTTCGAGGGCATGGGGCTGTCGAAGCCGCCTCCCTTGCAACTCTCGGAGACTGAAGTGCAGTGCTTCTGCATCTTCCCCGAAGTCGTCCCGCGCCAAATCATCCTCTCCACAACGGCGAAGAAATGGGTCTATGCCCATGCCGAGACCGACGTCCACTGGATGCGTTTGCTGACGCCGACCTTCGCCGGCCCGCAGCAAGCGACGCTGGCCTTCGAGGTCGATTCGTCGCTGATGGAGGAAGGGATGGTCCACCAGGGCAACATTCACATCACGGCCAACGCGGGCGAGCAGATGACCGTCCGCGTCATCGTCGATGTGCATCGTCCCCAGAAGAAGGGCCTGTTTGGCTCGTTATTCAAGATGGCCCTGATCGCCTTCCTCTATCGTCTGGCGGTGCTGGTGCCCGGCGATCTCTTCGCGCGGCTGCTGGCCACGCGCGTCAGCG
>JBBRIK010001228.1:0-2456 GCA_038221045.1 Gemmatales bacterium | reverse complement strand
GGGAGTAGCCGGTCGGCATCAGGAAGTAGCTCTCGGACTTTGCGACGAGTTTGCCGTCCTTCTCGGACTCCTTCTGGGCCTTCTGCCAGTCGGGGTCGGCCCGGAATTCGTTCCACGACTTCTCGGCGGCCTTGCGGCTGGGGTAGGACAGGATGTAGTAAAGTTTGCCTTCCTTGTTATCGATCGGCATCCAGTAGCCAACGTTGGTGATGTCGTGCTTCTCGAACAGCTTCAGGGTGTGATCGCGGAATCGGGCATTCAGGGCGTCGAGTTTGCCGGGAGCAGCCGTGTAAATGCGCAGTTCGTAGGTGCGATTGTCGGCCGCCGCGGCGGGCATCGACAAGCAGAGGGCCAGAAACAGGGCGCTCGAAAAGGCTCGCATGAGGGATTCCTCTCGGGAGTGAAGGCGATTCGATGACGATTGTATCTGCCCGGAGTCGTCGAGGAAATCAGGAAGTCGTCGCGAAGAATGAGAACCCTTCCGCGCATCGATGCCCCACTCGGAATTCGATTGGCGAAACAGCCGTTCGCTGATACGCTTGATGCAATTGGTACCCGCCCGTGCGACGTCCTCGAGCACAACCGGCTCAGCGAATCAGGGAGCGCCATGAAACCTGCCAGCCACGGATTCCAGCATCCGCTCGTCAGCCGCCGCACGGCGTTTCAGGCCGGCGCGATCGGCCTGCTCGGTCTCGGCGTCGATCACCTGTCCGCGCTCCGCGCGGCCCAGCCGACCGTGAAGCCGGTGAAATCCGTCCTCTACATCTTCCTCTCCGGCGGACTCGCTCAGCAGGACAGCTTCGACCTCAAACCCAATGCCCCCGCCGAGATTCGCGGCGAGTTCAAGCCGATCGCCACCCAAACGCCTGGCCTGCAAATCTGCGAACACCTGCCGCAACTCGCGAAACGCAGCAAACTCTGGGCGCTGGTGCGCTCGTTGACGCATCCGACAAACGATCACTCGGCCGGCCACATGATGATGCTCTCCGGCCGGACGGAACTGCCGCAGGGTTTCAGTCCGTCGATGCCGAAACCGACGGATTGGCCCGCCATCGCCGCCATCGCCGGCGCGGTCACAAGACAGCGCAACAACCTGCCTCCCGCCGCCATCCTGCCGGATCGAATGGTTCACTTCTCGGGCCGGGTCATCCCCGGACAGTTCGCCGGCATGATGGGCCGGAATCGCGATCCCTGGTTCATCGAGGCGTCGCCCTTCGATCCGATGGGCTATGGCGCTTATCCCGAGTACAGCTTCGATCACCAGCAACGCGGCAAGGACTCGAAGACGAAGAAGTTCCAGGCGCCGAGCCTATCGCTTTCCGAAGGCATCGCCGGCCGGCTCGATGATCGCCTCGGCCTGCTCAAGAACATTGATGACCAGCGGCGCGATCTGGAACAGTCCGCCGCCGTCGAGAACTACGGTCGCTTCCGCGAAGGAACGATCGCCATGCTGACCAGCGCCAAGATGCGCCAGGCGTTCGACGTGACGCGCGCCGAGCCGAAGGTGCAGGACCGCTATGGCCGCAATTCATTCGGCTGGTCGCTGCTGATGGCCCGCCGGCTGATCGAGGCGGGCGTCAACATGGTGCAGGTCAACCTTGGCAACAACGAGACCTGGGACACGCACGGCGAGGCGTTTCCGCATCTGAAAGACAAGCTGTTCCCGCCGACCGACAAGGCGCTGTCCGCCCTGCTCGACGATCTCAACGAAAGCGGTCTGCTCGATTCGACGCTGATCGTCATGGCGGGCGAGTTTGGCCGGACGCCGAAGGTGACGCATCTGCCGCAGTATTACAAGTTGCCGGGCCGCGATCACTGGGGGGCCGTGCAGACGGTCTTCTTCGCGGGCGGCGGCGTCAAGGGCGGCACCGTCGTCGGCTCGTCGGACAAGATCGGCGGCTATCCCGCGACCGATCCGCAGACGCCGGAGAACATGGCCGCGACCATCTACGACGCCCTCGGCATTCCGCCTACGCTGATGTGGCACGATGCACTCGATCGGCCGCATCATATCTATTACGGTAAACCGATTGCGGGTTTGATGTAACCAACCCCGGCGAGCGAGGGGTGTGAACCCGCGCTCGCCAGAACCCAGGACCCTCCCCATGCCAGACGACTTCACGAACAACCTCTCGCGTCGCGGTTTCCTGCAACGCTCCCTCGCCGCCCTCACGATCGGCGCGGGCCTCCCGGCCTGGTACGCCAGTCAGGTGATCGCCGCCGAGGAGGAGAAGAAGACCGAAGCAAAGAAGGCAGGCACGGATCGTATCACCGTCGGCTGCATCGGCATCGGCTCACCCGCCAGCCGCGGCCTCGCCATCATGGGCGACGCCAAGGGCAAGAAGGGCGTCGAGATCGTCGCCGTCTGCGACATCGAGAAGAACCACCTCGAACGCGCGGCCAAGCAAGTCGGCGGCGATCCGAAGAAGTACGACGACTTCCGCGCCCTGCTCGAC
>JBBRIK010001227.1:0-2458 GCA_038221045.1 Gemmatales bacterium | reverse complement strand
CCCCCAGTCTCCATTGATGGGCCGACGCTATCCATTCGCCGGTTCGGCAGGACGCGGCTGCGGCGCGAGGACCTCATCCGCCTCGGCATGCTGTCGCAGGAGATGAACGACTTCCTCGATTTCGCCGTCCGCCTGCGCAAGAACCTCCTCATCTCGGGAGGGACCGGAGCGGGCAAGTCCACCTTCCTCGGGGCGCTCTCGGAAGCGATTCCGCCGGAACAGCGCATCATCACCATCGAGGATGCAGCCGAACTCATCATGGATCAGCCGCACGTCATCCGCATGGAGACGAGGCCGGCCAACGTCGAGGGACGCGGGCGCATCGCTCAGCGAGACCTGGTCGTCAACGCTTTGCGCATGAGGCCGGACCGCATTATCGTCGGCGAGGTGCGCGGCCCCGAAGCGCTCGACATGATGCAGGCGATGAACACCGGCCACGATGGCGGCATGACGACGATTCACGCCAACAGCACGCGCGACGCTCTGGCGCGTCTGGAGACGATGGTGCTGATGGCGGGACTCGATCTGCCCTCGCGCGCGATCCGCGAACAGATGGTCTCCGCCCTGCAATATGTCGTCCATGTGCGCCGCTTTGAAGATGGCGTGCGCCGGGTGGCGAGCATCACCGAGATCACCGGCCTGGAGGGACTGACGCCTCAGACGCAGGACATTTTCCGTTTCGAGCGGCGTGGCCGAAAGGGCAAGTCGATCCTCGGGGAATTCCTGCCGACGGGAGTGGTGCCGCGTCTTGTGGAGGAGTTGCGCGAGCGCGATATCGAGGTGCCGATGACCCTGTTCCGCAGGCCGGGAGGCGTCGATGCGTGAGACGGTGACGCTGCTGGCGGCGGCGACCGGGGCCGGCACGCTCCTGTGGATCTGGAAGGGGCAACGTCTGCGCCGCCTGGCGCGCGAGCGCCTCCAGCAACCGGCGTCCTCCGAGCAGAGGCCGGCAGCGACGCCGGAAGAGCCCTTTGTCCGCTTCCAGGTCTGGATTGCTCCGCTGGCAGGGGTGGTCGTCTTCGGCGTGCTGTTCAGTTTCGTCAAGATGAGCCTGATTTTCGCGACGACCTTCGCCCTGATCGCGGCCCTTCTCGCCGCCCGAATGGAAGCCGGGCGCGTGGCTCGACGGCGTCTCTTGATCGAGTCGCAACTGGCCGATGCCCTCGACCTGATGATCGCCTCTCTGCGCGGCGGCGGCGGCGTCCTCAGCGCCCTGGAGTTGGCCGCCCGCGAGACGCGCTCGCCGCTAAAGGAGCAGTTGCAGGAAATACTGGGCCGGGTGCGCTACGGCGACGATCCGCAGGAAGTGTTGCGGGCTTTTGAGCGTCGCGTGCCGCTGGAGACGTTCCGCCTGTTCTGCGCGTCGTTGTCGGTTCACTGGGAGGTAGGCGGCAACCTCGCGCCGCTGCTCTCGACCGTGGGGCGCACGATCCGCGATCGCATCGAGTTGGCCCGCCGCGTCCGCTCGCTGACGACGCAGTCGCGCGTCTCGACCATCGCTATCATGCTGACGACGTATCTCGTCGCGGCCGTCGTCTGGCGCAACGATCCGCAGCGGATGGAGGCGTTTTTGTCCACGACAATTGGCCAGCAACTGGTGGCCTTCGCGCTGGTGTTGCAGGCATTGGGAATCGTCTGGTCGTCCTCCATCAGCAAGATGCGATTCTGATTGGCCGCCTGGAAGGAGTGTGTGTGGAAGTCGTCCTCGTCATCCTGGCATGGTGCGCCGCTGTCGGCGTCCTCTACTACCTCGCCCAGCGCTGGTTGCAGGGTCAACAGACCCGCGCTCGCATTTTCGAGACGCAAGGCGACGCGGCTCTGCCGGGGCGCGAGGACAATTACCTCACCAACTGGCTCGGGCTGGCCGGCTATCGTGGGTCCAGCGCCGCTCGGGCTTTTGTCGTCCTCACTCTCGTGGGACTCGCGTTCGGCGGCTTCGTCGCCTACATGCTCTACGCCGGCGGCTTCCTCGCACGCATGGAGCGATCCATCGGCCAGGTGCCAGGCGGCGTCGGCGATCTCTTTCTGCCGCTGGTGTATGTCGCGCCGTGGTTCGCTCTCTTCGTCTTCGCGGCCGCACCGTGGCTGATCGTTCGCTCCGCGCGACGCCGTCGTGTCGCGGCCATCGAGGAGGATTTGCCGCTGACCCTCGAACTGCTGGCCACCCTCGGGGAAGCGGGCCTCGGCTTCGACGCCGCTCTCCAGCGTATCCTCAACGCTCAGTCGGCGGACCGTCCACTGACGAGCGAATTGCGGACGTTTCAGGTCGATCTGCTCGCGGGCCAGGGACGCGTCAACTCGCTGCGCCGTCTCGCTCGCCGGGTCGAGGTGCTTCCCTTCACGCTCTTCATCTCCGCACTCGTTCAGGTGGAGCAGACGGGATCGGGAGTGGCCGAGGTGTTGCGGCGGCAGGCCGACGACCTGCGCGATCGACGCCGCGAGCAGGCCATCGGCTTCG
>JBBRIK010001226.1:0-2460 GCA_038221045.1 Gemmatales bacterium | reverse complement strand
AGGGTCTCTTCCTCGGCGCCGCGCCGGACGGGGCATGGGAGATGCTCTGCCAGACGCGCGGCCGGCTTCAGGCGCACGACGTGATCCTCGTCGAACCCGGCTCGCTGCGGCTGACGCTGTTGCGCCAGGAGGCGGGCCACTGGTTCGTCCGTCCCGACAGTCCCGGCGATCCAGCCGTGCTGCTCGAACGACATGGACGGATGCCGTTGCCGCCGTACATCCGCAAGGGCCAGGCGCGCGACGAGGACCGCGAGCGCTATCAGACGATTTTCGCGCGCCGGTCTGGCGCTGTCGCCGCTCCCACGGCCGGCCTGCATTTCACGCCGGAACTCTTCACGCGATTGGAGCAGCGTGGCATCGAGCGCGCCTTTGTCACCCTGCACGTCGGCGTCGGCACTTTCCAGCCGATCAAGGGTGCCGTCGAACTGCATCGTATGCATCGCGAATGGGGCCGGCTGCCTTCGGAGACGGTGCGAGCGATTCAGGAGTGCAAGCAGCGCGGCGGCCGGGTCGTCGCCGTCGGCACGACGTCCGTGCGCGTCCTGGAGTCCGCGTATTCACGCCCAGGGCCGGCAGTCGAGTGGAGCGGTGAGACGGAACTATTTATTCGACCGCCCTACGAGTTTCGTTGCGTCGATGCCCTGGTGACGAACTACCATCTGCCGCGCTCTACGCTGCTGCTTCTGGTCGCCGCCTTCGCGGGAGTGGAGCCGATCCGTGAGGCGTACTGTGTCGCCATCGAACAGGGCTATCGCTTCTTCAGCTACGGCGATGCCATGCTGCTCCTGTAGGTCCGGCGAGCCGAGCCGGACCGGTACCCCGATGTGGCTCACTGTGTGTCGTTGACGGTAAATTCGGCTTGGCACCTCGCCGTGTCTTCCGGTGCCGCGAGCCGAGCGGCACCTGTAGGGCGATGCGGTGCGCCGGATTCACCGTCAACGACGCACATTGAGCGACATCGGGCTAGAGGTCCGGCTCGGCTCGCCGGACCTACCCGGCTCACTCCAACTCGAACGACACAGTATTCCTCTCGCCTGCCTTGATCGTGGCCTTGAGAGGAGAGTCCTGCGTCTTCGCGTATTTCGCGGGCAGCTTGTTCGGCGTCGGTTTGCCACTCTCGTCGTAGCGGGGTTCCTGCCAGGTGATCGTCACGGTGTAGTCGCCGGCGGGAACGCCGTCGAAGGCCGTGTAGGTGCTCATCGCCGACGAGCCATCCGCCTCTGTCATGGCGTCGGACGACCGCGAATACTTCTTCGTCGTCGCGCTGTACGAATAAAAGACGACAACCGCGTTGGTCAGGGGCTTCCCCTTGTAAAGCACCTTGACCGTCGTGGCGTGGACGGCCTTGCGGTTCTTCGCCGGCACGCCCGGTTCCTCGCTGTCGGCCACCTGCAAGGTGTCGCTGACGATGCCGTCCAGCATCAGATTGGCGACGATCGGACCTTCCTTCTTCATCGTCACCCAGGTGATGTGGTCGAATTCGCCATAGCGAGGGCCGCGCAGTTTGCTGCCGCCGCCGGTCGTCGCCAGCATGTAGTAGTTCATGCCCTGACGGACGGACTTCAGATAGCGATGAACGTGACCCGCGAAGACGGTGTAGTTGCGGCCCGCGAGCAGTTTCTCGACGTCGTTCCAGCGCGAGTTCTCCGATTCCAGCGCGTACCAGAGCGGCTTGTGCAGACTGACAATCGTCCAGCGGACGTCGCGATTGGCGTCGAGTGTCTTCTTGACGTAGGCCAATTGTTCCTCGCCGATGCGGATGGGGTCCTTTGGAGCATCCTTGCCCTTCTCGGGCGGGTCCTCGGTGTCGAGCATCAGGAACAGGACGTTGCGATAGGTGAAGTGATAGTAGCGCCGGCCCAGCGTTCGCGTCCACTCCTTCTCCATGACGGGATTGGAAATGTCGTGGTTGCCGGGGACGTAGAAGAACGGCATTTGCAGTTTCTTGACGAAACCGTTGAACTCCTTCCACTGCTCCGTCATCTTCTCCTTTTCCTCGGTGTAGCCTTCGATGAGATCGCCGACGGAGACGACGAACTCCGGCTGCAGAAGATTGATTCGTTCGATGGCTTTCGAGAAGACGCCGGCGCGATGTCCGCCCGTGCGATCGCTGATGAGGGCGAAGCGAAACTCGCGCGGGTCGTTGTTTAGTTTGAGATTCGTCCAGGGGTTCTTCTCTTCGACGTCAACGCGAAGGTCGCCGGCGCCACCCGAGGTGGAAGGAGAGGACTGGCTCAGCGACAGGGCCGCCGCGGCGACAAGTACGGCCAAGGCCGCGCCAAGACCGGCAATGCGCTTCATGAGGGAACTTCTCCAGGGTGGGGGTAGGTCTTGCCGCTTGCGGCTTAGCGGCTGTTTCACAACGAGCCGCGGGCGCCCGCGGGGGGGGACCTACCAACCCCCCCAATGCGGGGGCGGGGGCCCCCAGATCCAAACCCGCCCCAAGGGGGGCGGCGGGGC
>JBBRIK010001225.1:0-2463 GCA_038221045.1 Gemmatales bacterium | reverse complement strand
CTTCGCCCGCATGGTGGGTCGAACATGGCCGTCGCGCGTCAGGATGCCCATCGTCTCGAGCAGATGATCGGCGCGGCCCTCGGGCAGCGGCACGTCCTTGAGGCGGTTGTGAGGCTGCACCGTTTCGGCCGCGCTCGGTTCCACCTTGCGCCGGCCGATGAGGACCTTGCCTTTCTTCGTCGTCTGCACGTCGATTTCTTCGGTGCGCGTGGACAGGTGAATCCCCGCGAAGCCGGCGTCAAGCACCTCGTTGAGCCGGGGAGCGATTTCCTCGCCGTGGAAGTTCCGGGTGACGTCTTTCTTCGCATCGAAGTAGGAAAATTGAATGTATCGCCGTCCGCGAAGATCGACAGGGCGGACGACGACGCGAACCCACGGCGAGACCGCGCCACGGCGCGTCGTCCCGCCGAACGTCGCCCGGCGGAAATCAGCCCCAAGGACGAGGTCAGCGACCAGTCGCCTGAGCGAGACGTTATCGAGTTCGGAACGGCTCATGTGCTCATCATAGCAAGCGATACGAAGCGTGGGAGCGAGTCCCCACCGGGCCGGACTCGCTCCCACGAAACCGATAATCGCGGACTAACGCCCGAAGGGCTTGTTCAATTCTTCCTCGGTGAATGCCAGATTGGTCGCCGCCCCCTCGTCGCGCAGGACTTTCGCGGCAAGGAGGCGGGTCGTGGGAGCGAGGATGCTGAAATGGGTCGCTCCTTTGACGGGATGGAAGTGGATTTTGGGATTGGTCGAGGATTGCTTCATCGCTTCCAAAGCACCCAGATTCCCCTCGACCGTGCCTTCAAAGACGAACAGGGGAGTCTTGACCGAATGGAGCCAGCGATTGGGCGACCTTAGCTCAACCTCGCGCTTGCCAAAGGTGTCGAACGGGATGTATTCAGGGGGGTACGCGGAGACATCGTCGGCCGGTCCGAAGGAGAAGACCGCCCGAAAGCGGTCCGAGGCTGCGGCCGCGAGCATGACGAGCGTGCCCCCGGTGCTGTGCCCACCCAGGTAGATTCGATTCGGGTCCACAAATTCTTGCTTGGCGAGGAATTCGGCGGCCGCCAGGACGTCGTCCACCTCGCCGAAAAAGCCTTCCTTTTGGCCGGGGTTGTCGTTGCCGCCGCGGAGCGAGGGAAACATCATGACGATCCCGGCCTTGCGGAAGCCGCTGGCCGACTGATCGTTGCTCGCCGCCCCTTCCGTCCAGGAACCCTTGTCAATGGAGTTGCAGTCGCCGCCGGTAATCCAGACGATGGCGGGATGTTTCTTGCCGTCCTTCGGGTCCGGGGTGAGGTAGGCGGAGAACATGCCGAGGGGCGCGTCGTAGCGGACGAGGTTGAACAACCGCAGGGGTGGTTTATCCACAGGTTCCGCGCCTCGTTGCTGGGGACGGAGTTTCGTCTTGAACCCCTTGCGTGCCTCCCTCAAGGAGTCTTCGCTCCCTAAAGGCCGCACCCCTGGACCTGGCGAGGTTTTTTCGGGCTGCTGTGGAGTATCTTTCCCGCTGCAACCGACGAGGAGCAGGAGTCCCATGAGGGAGAATGAGATTCGTTTCATTGCAGGACGGGGCCTCCGGGATGAGTGAGGGATCATTTCTTCTCTTCGAGCAGATGGCTGGCCAATCGGTCTCCGACCTGAAGGGGTGTCTCGGCAGCCCGCTTCTTGCTCATGCGTGCGATGGCTTCCTGGGGCCTGACGCTGACCACTTCGATGACCCCCAGATACTTCGACTTCCCGGGAATCGGGTCCAGTCGGTAGACGCGTAGTTGATGCCCCTGGACCAGTCCGGCGTCGCTGCCGATTGACAGCTTCAGCAGCTTACTCTCCTTGTCGATCTCGACGATGCGGCCTTCGATCAGGTTAGCGGGAAAGTTCTCCCCCTTTCCAGGCACGAGAGGCTCTTTCATCGGCTGTCCGAGGGCTTTTGCGCGGTGCAGTTCGCGCGACAGTTCGCGTATCTGGGTCTCGAGTTCGAGGTTGCGAGCCTTCAAACTCTTGGCCTCGATTTCGGCCTGCACACGAGCCTTGCGCTCCTCCAGTTTGTCGGCCAACCGCTTCAGGTCGATGGCCTCTTCCTTGTTGCGAAGCGACTCCCGGCGCAGTTCGTCGTTCTGCTTGCGCAATTCGTCGAGTTCCTTGCTCCTCTGTTGGAGTTTCGTCTCCGTCTCTTTTTTCATCTCGCGCAGGAGCAGATCCAGGCTCGCGATATCAGCGCGGAGCGCCTGCATTTGTTTGCGGAGGGCCTCGTTCTCCTTGTCCCCATCGGCCCGACTGGCGGCGGACGACTGGAAGAAGACGGCCAGTAGAAGAGACGTTTTCAGAATGGTCGAAACGTTCATCGACATCTCCAGAAGAAAGAGGCTGCCGCTGAGTTGCTCGCGGAAGCTCGCGTAGTCAGTTATCTCTTCGGGGCGGTGAGCATCTCCAGGGCGGCCATCGCCAGGGCGGCAAGGATCATGATCGCTA
>JBBRIK010001224.1:0-2469 GCA_038221045.1 Gemmatales bacterium | reverse complement strand
CCGGCGGTGCCTGCTTTGCAGTCCAACTGCCCTGCCGCGAGGAGGAGAGGACGCATGCCCACTCTGCTGGTGATCGATGACGAGCCGGGCGTCTGCTACTCGATCCGCCGGGTCTTTTCGGGCGCGGGCGTCGAAGTGGTGACGGCCTCGACGGCATCGGCCGGCCTGGAGGCGCTGAAGAAGCACAAAGCCGACGCGATCGTCCTCGACTTGCAGTTGCCCGACCGCAGCGGACTCGATCTGTTTGCGGACCTGCGCGCGCTCGATCCGAGGCGGCCTATCGTCTTCATCACCGCTCATGGGACGACCGACACGGCCATCGAAGCAATGAAACGCGGTGCATTCGACTACCTCGTCAAGCCAGTCGATGTGGAGCGGCTGACCAGCGTCGTCGGCCGCGCTTTCGAGGCCGCCCGGCTGATGTGCGTCCCGGCCGTCTTGCCGACCGAACCGGAGGGCGATCGGATCGTCGGCCGCAGTCCCATCATGCAAGAGATGGGCAACCTCATCGGCCGGGTCGCGCCCCAGGACGTCAACGTCTTGATCCTTGGCGAGAGCGGCGTCGGCAAGGAATTGGTGGCGCGGGCCATCTACCAGCACAGCCGGCGCGTTGGCCATCCGTTCCTCGCGATCAACTGCGCCGCCATTCCCGAGGCGCTGCTGGAGTCGGAACTGTTCGGCCACGAGGCGGGAGCGTTCACCGGAGCGAGCCAGCGGCGCATCGGCAAGTTCGAGCAGTGTGACGGCGGGACGCTGTTTCTCGACGAGGTCGGCGACATGTCCGCCTCCGTCCAGGCGAAGATCCTGCGTGTGTTACAGGAGCAGCAATTCGAGCGCGTGGGCGGCGGCCAGACCGTGCGGACCAGTGTGCGCATCCTGGCGGCGACGAACCAGGACCTGGAACGCAGCGTCACCGAGGGGCGATTCCGCAAGGATCTCTACTATCGGCTTCGGGTCGTGAGCATCACGGTTCCGCCGTTGCGAGAGAGGCCGGAGGACATCGCGGAGTTGGCTCATCACTTCCTGTTCCGCTTCAATCGCGAACTGGAGCGCGACCTGCGCGGCTTCGATCCCGAAGCCCTGACGCTGCTGCAACAGTATCCGTGGCCGGGAAACGTGCGCGAGTTGCAGAGCGCGATCAAGGAGGCGATGCTGCGCGCGACGGGACATCTGCTGCTGCCGGAGTTCTTACCTGTGACGCTCCGTGGGGTCACTCCGTCTGTAGTGTCTTCAGCGAGCGAGGAAGTAGACCTGCATGCGTTCCTCGAAGGACTATTGGATCGAGGAGAGAAGGAATTGCATACCCGAGTGGTGCAGCACGTCGAGCGCATCCTGTTCACGCGAGTCCTGCGCGCGACGCACGGCCATCAGGCCCAGGCGTCGGAGATGCTGGGCATCAACCGCTCGACCCTCCGGGCGAAACTGCGCGAACTGGGCATCAGCGTCGAGAAACAGCCGATGCAGGAGCCTACCGAGACCCGCCTTTCGCAACAGTGAGATTGAAGGTGTGAAACGTCTGCGCGCCCTTGTCGGACCGCAGCCGGACAATGGCGTCCGCCGAGGGAGCGTCGAATGTGGCGGGGACGTCCCAGGTCAGTTGGCCATCCAGCGAGACTTTCATCCCCTCCGGGCCGGAGTCGAGGCGGTAATTCACCGAACCGCTGGAGCGAGCCGTCATGGTGTAGCGAAGCTGCTTGCCGGGCGAAGCCGTTCCGGGAGGATCGGAGGTCACGATCAGATAATCGCCCTTGAGCTTGTCCAGGGCGGCGTCCAGATCGACTGGATACAGCGCCAGGCGTTCGCGGCCAGGCGCAACCACCACCAACAGTTTCGCACGGGGAATGAGATGAATCAGGCGGTCCACGCCCATGCCGCTCCGTCTCTCCCAGTTGTCGTAAGGGGTAATGTCGGGGGCCTTGACCTGGAGCAACGGCTCGCGGTTCCCGAGCAGGTAGATGGTCGCGCCGAGGTCGGGATCATCCCGGTTGAGTTGGTTGCGGTCCCCTCCAAATCGGTTCGTGGCAAAGTGCGCATGCAGATAGAACGGGCCATGATGGGCAGGCAAGAAGGTGTAAGCGACGTTTCCATTGAAGGACGAGAAGACCGCGTCCGAAGTTTTCTCCACACTACTCGACAGGACGCCGTGGCCGCAGGTGTAGATGTACTTGCCGTCCGGGCCAGGCTGCACATACGAAGCTCCCTGATGCTGGTCGTACTTGCGGTACTTCCCTCCCTCGAGGACGAAGCAGCGGACGCCGTTGGGCTGGCCGCCGCTGTCGCCGCAACTGCCGAAGACCCGGCCATCCGCCGACGCCCAGAACAGGCCATCCCTGGGCTGTCGAACCTTTGGCTCCTGCCGCTCATTGTTTTTCATGCTGCAACCTTGTCTGATGGGGGTGGTCGGCAAGCCGGTTGATGCTCTTCCGCCGTCTTGCCTTCCTCGCTCCCAGCCGGTTGCACCACCTTCTC
>JBBRIK010001223.1:0-2474 GCA_038221045.1 Gemmatales bacterium | reverse complement strand
GACGCTGACAGAAATCGCCGAAGCCCTCGTCATTGAGGCGTTGTTCCTTGAAGCGAATCAGCAACGGCGTCAGGCCCTTCACGATGCGCTCGCGCGGCACCAGGTCGAGGAACTCGAAGTTCAGGCGATGGCCCAGAATGTGGCCGCCGACGAAGATGGTGTACTTGTCGCCACTGCGGCCGACAATGCCGATCTCGCTCTGATAGGGACGGGCGCAGCCGTTCGGACAACCTGTCATGCGCACGCCGATGACCTCATTCTCCATGCCCAGTTCGCGCAACTTCGCCTCCAGTTCATCGACGATGCCGGGCAACGCGCGTTCCGCTTCGGAAATGGCCAGCCCGCACGTCGGGATCGCGGGACAGGCCATGCTGAGGGTCTGCAACACCGACAACTCCAGCGGCGGCTTCACTCCATGTTCGCGCAGCGCTTGCTCGATCGCTTCACGGGCATTACCGGGCAGATCGCAGAGGAGAATGTCCTGGAGGGCCGTCAGCCGCAGCGTCGGGCGGAAGCGTTCGACAAGGGTCCGCAGACAGGTGCGCAGACGAAAATCGCCCTCGTCCTTGACCCGGCCATTCTCGACGCTGATGCCGTAATACCACTTGCCGTCGCCCTGCGGATGCCAGCCGAGATGCGTCAGATAGCCTATCGCTTCCAACCCTTTCGGCAGCGTCACGGGCCGGCCTATGTAGTCCTTCAGCACCTCGCGAAAGCGCTCGAGGCCCCAGTCGTGGACGAGATACTTGATGCGGGCGCGTTTGCGATTCGCCCGATTGCCGTGATCGCGGAACAGCTTGACGATCGCTTCCGCCGTGGGCAGCAGCTCCTCGGCCTGAATGTAACAGATCGGCTGGGCGATGTGCGGAAACGTGTCGTCGTTGCCGTGCGTCATCCCCATGCCGCCGCCGACGAGGACGTCATAGCCGACGACGCTGCCGTTGCTCGTGTCGGCGAGCAAGCCGAGGTCCTGGGCGTAAACGTCGATGCAATTGTCTTCGGGAAGCGCCAGCCCGGTCTTGAACTTGCGCGGCAGATACAGCTTTCCGTAGATCGGCTCCTCATTCTCGGACGTGGCGGGTGGCATCCGCTCGCCGTTGAGCCAGATCTCGTGATACGCCTTCGTCCGCGGCGCCAGGTGGCTGGCGATGTGGTCGGCGGCGGCCTGCAACTGGCCGCGAACGCTGTCCCCATGATCGGGAGCGGGACAGGCCATCACGTTGCGCTCGACGTCGCCGCAGGCTCCCAGCGTCGATAGGAGGCATTCGTTGATGCCGGCGATGGTGCTCTTCAGATCGCCCTTGAGAACGCCGTGCAGCTGAATGCCCTGGCGCGTCGTGAACCGAAGCGTCCCATTGGCATGTTCCCGAGCAAGATCATCGACGGCGAGGTATTGATCGGCCGTCAGTTTGCCGCCGGGAATCTTGCAGCGGACCATGAACATGAAGTGCTTGCGCACTCCGGTCTTGGGCCGATTCTTGCGCGCGTCGCGATCTTCTTGTTGATAGGAGCCGTGAAACTTGAGCAGATTCTTGTCCGCGTCTTCGAGATGATCCGCGTCGCCGGCCAGCATCTCGGCGATGGTGCCACGCAGATAGCGGCTATTCTCCTTGGCGATCTCGACTCCCGATCGTTTCGCGCCTTCCGGCTGCTCGCTTGACATTTCACTTGGTCCTTCGTCAGACAATCATGAGCAAAGCGCTCACAATGGTTAATTTTACCCAAAAGTCCGGGCGTGAACAGAGGAGGTACCGCGCGAAGATGGGAAAGGGATCAAGTCTCGGCGCTTTACTGTCCGAATTGAAGAGTGCCCGTCCCTGCCCTCGTGAAATCCACGCTCCCTGAGAGGACACCAAAAGAAGGAGAGGAGTCAATGGCAACGGCCTCCGCCGTCAATCTGGGATTCCTGACCGTCCTTCAAGAAGGAGCCAGTTATCTGGGAGGTTACTTGATTACGAACATCTGGGGTCGTCCGCTGGAGTTTCGTCTGAGTACCGCCGTCCAGCCCAACCGCGTGCAGCAGATCCTGTACGCCGCGACGCTGAAGCCTTATCTCTGTGGCGACCTGATCGGCAAAACGCTGGTCGAGAAAGCCGGGGTGGGCGTGCAGTTGCTGCTGACCGACACCGAAGCCGTCCTCGACCTGCGCCATCGCCTGGAAACGCCGGTCCTCTACATGGCGACGACGCCCCTTGAAGGAGCGGGGATCGTGTTGCCCGCCACCGCGAAACGGGGGATCATTGTTGCTCATCCGCACTATCCGGCGGATGTGCCGGTTGCGCAGGAGATCCTGGCGGGCGTCGAGGGATTGATCGATCTTGGCGAGCCGTTCCTCCGCATCCGCGAGGCCATCGGCGAGGCCCGCAAGATGGGGGTGACGGGACGCGCGGCGTAGCGTTCTTGCCGCCTGACGAGCGGCGGGCGCCCCGGGGGGGGGGGTTAGAAACCCCCCCCAGGGGGGGCGCCGCGCCGGG
>JBBRIK010001222.1:0-2474 GCA_038221045.1 Gemmatales bacterium | reverse complement strand
CGCATCCAGTGGCCGGTGTCGGAACAGGAGCCGATCAGCTTGGAGCGATCCTTGGTCGCGCGCAGGACGGCTTCCGGCGGCCAGGTCGTCGGATGGTTGTGCAGCGCGACCTTGATGTTGAACTCTGTGCAGAGCTTCTCGTGAACGTCGTTGGGAGTCGTCTCGGTCACAAGGGTCTCGATGCCCATTTTCTTCGCCCACTCGAACGTTTTCCGCGCGCCCTTTTCGTCTGTCGGGATGGCATCGACGCCGTAGGCGACGATCTTCAGCCCGCCGGCGTCGGTGAGCTTCTTCTTGATCTCGGCGACCATCTCATCGCTCATGTTGCGGCTGATTTTCTCCTTGGAGGTGGGCTTCAGCATCTGGCCGGGGAAGATCTCGATATACTTGACGCCCCACTCGGCCGCCTTGTCCACCGTCTCGAAAAAGGTCAGCCGATTGAACGTCCAGCACTGCATCGACAGCTTCAGCCCGAGCTTCTCGGAAGCCGAATCGTCGCGTTTGGCCTTGGCCGGTTCGTCGGCCCGACAGGGCAGGACGGTGACAAAGAGGGCGACGGCCAGCGTCGCGGAAAAGGGAAGTCTCATGGGGTTCCTCTCAGGGAGAATGTCCGCGGGTGTGAAAGCGAGTGACGTCTCGTCACACGGTGTTCAGGGATTTATATGGCAAGGCAGCCCGGATTGCCGGGGGAAGGGGAAGGATCGTCTCGTTTCGGGTGTTTGCTCAGGGTATGTCTGGTGTCGAACAGCACCTTGACGGCGTCTTCCCTGCGCGGGAGCATGGTCCCTTCGCACCCCGCCCCATAAAGGACACGACGATGCACAAATGCCTGGTCTTGACCCTCCTCTCGTTGCCGGCAAGTGTTCAGGCAGCCGAGGGGCGGAAGCCTGTCAAGGTCTTCATCCTGGCCGGGCAGTCGAACATGGAGGGCAAGGCGAAGGTGTCGCTGCTCGACTACCAGGCCCAGCAGCCGGACACGCGCGAGTTGTTCAAGCACCTTCGCAAGGACGATCGGTGGATCGTCCGCGACGACGTGTGGATCAAATTCCTCGATCGCAAGGGTAAGCTGACCGTGGGCTATGGCTCACCGAAGTGCATCGGCCCCGAACTGGAGTTCGGCAGGGTTGTCGGCGATCGCTATGCGGAGCAGGTGCTGCTTATCAAGACGGCATGGGGCGGCCGAAGCCTGTTCCGCGACTTCCGCGCGCCCAGCGCGGGCCTGCCGCCGCGCGCCGTACTCGACAAGATGCTCGAAGAGCAGAAGAAGCGAAAGCCGGACGCCACGCTCGATGACGTCAAGAAACCATTCGGCGCGTCGTACCGCGTCATGCTCGAGGAGGTCCACGAGACGCTTGCCAACCTGAAAGGCCACTTTCCCGACTACGACAGCCAGGGCTATGAGTTGGCCGGGTTCGTCTGGTTCCAGGGCTGGAACGACATGATCAACGCGGACTACACGGCGGAATATACGGCGAACCTGACTCACTTCATTCGCGATGTGCGGCACGATCTCAAGGCCCCCAAGTTGCCGTTCGTCGTCGGTCAGATGGGCGTGGACGGGGCCAACCCGAATGCGAGTGTCAAGCGCTTCAAGGCCGCGCAGGCCGGGGTAATGGAGGTTGCGGAGTTCAAGGGTAATGTGGCGCTGGTGAAGACGGACGTGTTCTGGGACACGGAAGCGGAGGCGGTCTTCAAGAAGGGTTGGCGGCAACACCTCGACGAATGGAACAAGGTCGGCAGCGATTATCCCTACCACTATCTCGGCAGTGCGAAGACCATGTGCCGCATCGGCCGAGCGCTGGGCGAGGCGGTGCTGGAGTTGCGCAAGGAGAGCCGCCTGGACCGTTGAGGCGGGCGACTTCCGCAGGCGAATCGTTCGCGTTCACCCGAACAACGCCCGCACCGGTTCTCCCTCCGCGATGCGGTGCGGCCGTTGGCGTAGATCGTGCAGCATCGTGTCATGAGGAATGCCAAGGGCTTCGTACAGGGTGGCGGCGAGGTCATCGGGACGGACCGGAAAGTCCTTCACTTCATCGGCGATGGCATCGGTTCGCCCATGGACGATTCCGCCGCGAATCGGGCCGCCGGCAAGGAGTACACTGTAAGCCCGTGACCAGTGATCCCGGCCGCCGCCGGGCGCATTGTTGATCTGCGGCGTCCGGCCGAACTCGCCCATCACGAGGATCAGCGTCTCGTCGAGCAAACCTCGATCGGAAAGATCGCTCAACAGAGCGGAGAAGGCCCGCTTGCGGTTGGGCGCGGCGGCCTCGGCACCGAGCAGTTGGGGCAGCAGCAAGTCCCCCACGCCAACAACTCCCATGTGCAGCATCGACTGGCGCGACCATCGGCCACGATGCGGAAACGGCTTGCTCAGCCACTCGATCATGGCCGAAACTCCCTCGACAGGGGCCAGTGCGCGAGAGCGGCTGACTCGCTCTTCGGATCAACGCAGCGCTACGTCATTCGCACAGTTT
>JBBRIK010001221.1:0-2480 GCA_038221045.1 Gemmatales bacterium | reverse complement strand
GTTCCGAGTCTTCACCGCCATCCTAACTTCCTGGCTGTTTCTCACTTCATCCGCACCTGCCGGAGAGTTTAACCGGAAACTCAGCATCGGCGATTCCGCGCCGGCATTTAAGGATCTCGAAGGCATCGACGGCAAGAAACTCAGCCTCGACGACCTGAAGGACAGGGACGTGGTCGTCATCGCCATCATCTGCAACAGCTGCCCGGTCGCGGTGCGCTATGAAGACCGTCTCATCGCCTTCGCGAAAAAACACGCTGGCCCTGGAGGCAAGGTCGCCGTCGTCGCGATCAGTCTGAGCAAGGACGAGGACGACGCGCTGCCGCTCATGAAGGAGCGCGCGAAGACCAAAGGGTTTACCTTTCCCTATCTCACCGATCCATCCCAGAACAGCGGTCGCGCGCTCGGGGCCTCCCGCACCCCCGAGTTTTTCGTGCTGAACAAGGCGCGGAAGGTCGTCTATATGGGGGCAATGGACAACGAAGACAACGGGCAGACGGCGGACGTGAACTACCTGGAGGCCGCCGTTGCAGCCGCCCTGAAAGGCGAGAAGCCGGTCGTGGCGGAGACCGCTCCGCGCGGCTGCGGCGTGGTGTACGAAAAGAAAAAGTGAGTTCGATCACCGAACCAGCTGGAGTGAACAAAACGTCATGCGTATCATCTTCAGCCGCAATCTTTCTCGCCGCGCGCTGATAGTTCTTCTGGCGTCATTCGTCTATTGTTCGACAGGGAATCCACGCGCAGCCCTTCCAGAAACTGACACGGTCGAGTTGAAAGTCGTAAGCTACGATGAACTCGAAGCGCTGGTGCGGGCACAGAAGGGTCGGATCGTCGTGGTGGACGTGTGGGCCGATTTCTGCATCCCGTGCAAGAAGATGCTGCCCCATTTGCTCGAGATGCAACGGAAGCATGCGCAGGACGGCCTCACCGTGATTACGGTGAGCGTCGATGAACCGACCAAGAGCGCTGCGGCCCTGAAGTTTCTGCAAACGATCAAAGCGACAGGGCCGAACTTTCTGATCAATGAAAAGGTAGAGTTCTGGCAGAAGAAGTGGAAGATCAACGGACCGCCCGCCGCGTTCGTTTTTGATCGCGCGGGCAAACGGGCGATGAAGTTTGATTCGGACGATCCCGACAAGCCGTACGATCACGAAGACGTGGAAAAGATAGTGAAGGAACTTCTCCTAACGAAACCCTGACGGGCGGGCGACCGATTCGCCCCGAACACTGGAGAGACCGATGGCACCGCGATCCTGGCGACTGCCGGCACTGACCCTGGCCGGCGCCTGCCTCTGCGTCAACCCGCTCGCTGCGGCGGACGCTCCCAAGGCGAAGGAGATCGCCTCCTTCGGCACGCTGCAAGCCCCGACGGCCGAGGCCGCCAAGGCGCAGGCTGCCGCCTGGTATGCCCGCTCCGGCGGCAAGGACCAGGCCAAGCTCGATGCCATCTGGGCCACCGACCGCCCCACCCTCGACAAGGTTGCCGACACCCTGGCCCTCGGTAATACCGAAGTCGCCAAGATCCTCAAGGAAGCGCGCGACGCCAACGGCCCCGCCCCGGAAGGCGTGCCCGCCCTCATCAAGGACAAGAAGGTTGACGGCTACCTCCGCGCCAACCTGGCTCTGGCCTATGCCAAGGCTTTGGCCAACCGCCGCATCTTTGAAGAGTCGCAGCTGGCCCTCGCCGCCGTCAAGGCCGAGGACGTGGTTGACCCCGCCGCCTACTTCTTCAACCGCGCTGTCGCCGAGTACAGCCTGATGGCCCGTTCCGAGGCGAGCGCGGCCATCCTGCGGTTGCTCGAAGACGTGGCCGAGGCGCCGGAACGCTACCGCATGGTGGGCGCCCTCATGCAGTTCGACATGATGACCTGGCAGGATAACGACCTCGGCTGGGTTTCCCGCAAGATGAACGTCATCGCCGATCGTCTCGACATCAATCGCGGCGGCGAAAAGACCCGCAAAATGCAGAAGGAAGTGCTGGTCCGCCTCGAAGAGATGGTGAAAGAGAAAGAGAACCAGCAGAAACAGCAGCAACAACAGCAACAGCCCGGCGAACCGAAGCCCGGCGAACCCAAGCCCGGCGACCAACCCGGCGCCTGCCCGCCCGG
Source organism: Gemmatales bacterium (assembly GCA_038221045.1). Taxonomy (GTDB): domain Bacteria; phylum Planctomycetota; class Planctomycetia; order Gemmatales; family Gemmataceae; genus JBBRIK01. The sequence goes on along the minus strand of JBBRIK010001221.1, from coordinate 375 downwards.
CGGCCCGCCGAAGGACGGCCCTCCCGGAAACACCAACCAGCCGAGCAGCCCGCAGCAGGACAGCAACGGCGGCAACGGCACCGGCGAAGGCAAGATCGACCAGAAAGAGAAGAGCAAGGTCACCGAGAACTGGGGCAACCTGCCCGAGAAGGAACGCGCCAAGGCCATGCTCGAGCTGACCCGCGAACTCCCCAAGGAGATGCGCGAGTCCGTCGATATCTTCATCAAGAAGCTCGGCGAGAAAGACTCCAGCAAGTAACGAGCACGATTGAATAGCCAGCCAGCCCGCGGCGTCAGAAAGGGTAGCATTCCCTCCTGACGCTTCGGGCTGGTGTCGTTATGCTTGACTCGTTTCGTAGGATAAGCTTGTCCCCC
>JBBRIK010001220.1:0-2489 GCA_038221045.1 Gemmatales bacterium | reverse complement strand
GCCGAACGCCGTCAGCAAATGTGAAGGGTCAGCGCCCTGCGCCAGACGCAGAACGGCCGGCGCTTCCTCGGGTGCCAGTCGCTTCAGGGCGCGGACGGTCTCCCGGATCGGCACTAGCGCCGGCGGGGTCTCTTGTCCGGCATAAGACAGGGCCGGCTCCAGTTCGCTCCACTCGCCGTGAGCCGCCAGCTCGATTGCCTCGTCGAAGAACGCGGGGACGTCGCGATCCAGTTCCGGCGATGCTTGCTGGCTGAAGGTGTCGAGAGCGTAGCCACGCTCGATGAAGTATTCGCTGTCGAGTCCCCGTTCCGGTGAGGCAGTCCAGGTTCCGACGACGCGGCCCTGCCGATACTCGCGCAGCACGCGATGGCGGTTCTCATAGGTCGAAAACGTCACGACGCGATCACGCGCCTCAGGAAGAAGACGGGCCGTCCCGTAGAGCAGCAGCGCGACGAGGGCCGGTTCCGCGAACAGGTAGAGCCGGCCGCGCGGCGCGCCCTCGCCGGCTCGCAGGACCAGGCGCAGTCCTTGAAGGACACGGCGGAGGATGGCGCGCCGCATCTCTTTCGTCAGACGCTCCCCAGCGAGGCAGACGTCGCCGGCAAGGAACGCCGTCAGTGCCGCATCGTCGAGCGGGCCGGGACGTGGAAGTCCCGTCAGCGCTGGCAAGCTCTTGCTCGCGCCGGGAGGGTAGTTGTGCTGCCAGTCCGGCGACATCCACGCGGACAGGGCCTGATGCAACGTCAACGAGGGGTAGAGGAGAAGGTGCGAGAAGAAACTATTCTTGCGTCCGCAGGTGTCTTCGGGAACGTAGACGGTGTGAACGAGTGCGCTGCGTCCACCGGGAGCGGCAACGAGAGCGAGGCGACATGGGGCCTCGGCGGGAGTGAGACCGGGGCGGCGCAGGTCGAGAGGCAGTTCGTAGGCCGGCTGTTCGAGGGCGAATTGATGCAAGAGCGGATCGCTCGTGGATGCCGCTCGGACCTCGAATCCAGGACGGCCCGACACGCTATCGGCCGGAAGGCAGTGCGTCACAACCACCTGCTCAGCCTGCACGATGTTTCCCTTCGTCGAGAACGCAGTAGCCGTGGCGATGGAGCAGCCACAACAGCGGCTCGAACATCCCGAACGGCTCGAAGCCGCTGCCCGCGACGCTGCCGGTCTCCCAGCCCCCTCGATTGCTCAGGCCCACCGACGTCAGCGGAAAGAATTGCACCGCGCCGCCGAAGCGTTCCCGCAATTCGCGGCCCACGTCCCAGCCCTGAAACATGAACGGCAATGCCTCGGCGCACAATTGCGAGCGCAGCCGCAACGTCGCCAGCGTGACCGGCAGGTTGCCCGTCGCCTGGATCTGCTCCAGCCAGTCTCCCGCCATCGGCCCGAAGGGGTTCTCCCAGGGCAACAGGTCGAGCCGCGACAGACACACCGCCACCGGCGTCGTCACACGCTCTCCGGGGGCTACCTTGCGCATGTCGCGGAGGTCGTCGTGAAAGCGGCGTAGGGCGTCGCGCTGCTGCTCCAGCATGCCGTTGCGAACCTGCGTCGGATCGAGGAACAGGACGAAGCCGTCCATCAGCAACGCCCGGCGGCGGAGCAGATCGACGTCGAGGTCGCGGTTCATCACCTCGCCGCTGAAGTCGAACAGATTGACCAGCGCCTGCTTGCGTCCCCAATCGTCGCCGTCTTCCAGATGCAACGTCAGCGGGGCCGGCAGGTAGACGTCGTGGACCGTCGGTGCCGTGTCCTCCGCCTCGACGATCTGCCGCAGCACCTCCGCGAACTCCTGCTGCTCGGCCAGCGAGGGAGCGGCCTGGACGATGGCCGACGATGGCGTCTGCGCGTTCATGACGTGCAGATATGTGGTGCCGAGCCAGCGGGTCTTGCCGCTATTGCGGATGCCGACGGTCGGGAAACAAAGGCGGGCCAGCCGGCGATAGCGCTCGCGGAACTCGTGCCGGCAACTGGTGCATTCGACGTGACGGGCATCGGGATAGAGCGGATCCTGACGCGGACTGTTGCGGAGTTGCAGCGTGTCGCGCGCCAGGCAGCGCGGGCAGGTGCGTGCATCCTCCGCCCGCCGCCGCTTAATGGATCGCCGCGCCCAGAGCAGCACTCCCAGGGGTACGAGACACAGAAGCAGACACAGGCCCACGCGCGCCAGGACGTGGCCCCAGCCGCCGAGCCGTGTCCGCAGAGCATCGCGCGACAGTTCTTCACGCTCGCGCTGTGCCTCAGCCAGGAGACGGTCCGCGTCGGCAACCGCCCGGCGTGCGGTGAAGGTCGCGGTGAGCAGGCCGCGCATGCGACTCATCGCGGTCTCCTCCCATTCGCGCAGTTTGCGGCCCTGGGGCGAGACGCCATCGCTTCCCGCCGGGGCAAGCAGTTCGCTCCAGGCATCGAGACGAGCCGTACGCTGCCGGCCGAGTCGTTCCTTGAGCGCGGCCAACTCCGCTTGTGCCTTGCTCAGCTTCTCCTCGATCTCGCTCTGG
>JBBRIK010001219.1:0-2496 GCA_038221045.1 Gemmatales bacterium | reverse complement strand
CGAACAGGCGAAACGACATCGAAAACCCCCGGCTCGCCTGATTGTGTCAATCGAACAACCGATTGCTCTGAATCGTCACCTTCTGCGTCTGCGTCAGGCCGGTGCTGGACGATACCTTGAGCGGATACGTCCCGGCCTTGTTCGCCGAGCGCACTTTCCACGTCACCGGACTGGTTCGCCGGCCCGCGTCGGGAGGCAAGGCCGGGACCGCTTGTTCCGCGTCGCTGTCCACAAGGACGAAGTCATCCGGCAACTCCAGTTTCAGCGTCTGGCCCATCGCGGGATTGCTCACATACGCCGTCACCGTGAACTCGCCGCCCGGACGGAACGTCCCGCCGATCGTCAGCGCCAGTTTACCCTTCGCGGCTCCGGTCGTCGCGATCGCACCCAGGCCATAGGAGAAGCCCAGCTCGCGCGTCCCGCGTGGAGGCAACGGTTTCGGGTCCCAGTAGATCGTCACGGCCGAGTCAGGAGGCGCTAGCGTGTGGATCGGCAGCACCGGCACGTTCCAGCCTGTCATCTGCGCGAGGGCCTTGAGGGCCTTGCCGTCTTTGGCGAGCTGGTTGTCCGGCCAGCAGCCAAGCGTCAATCGCCTCGGCGCCTCCAGCTTCCCGCCCAGCTTCAGTTGCAGATGGGCCACCGTGCCGGGGTTGGCAAGGTCCTGACGCTCCAGCGCCTGAATGAAGTCCGGCAGACGTGCGCCCTTCTCGAACTTCAGGAACGTGTCGCACAACCGCTTGTCACCCGGAATCGTGAACGGCACGCCATCGTTCGCGCCGATGTAGGTGTCCAGCAGGAAGCGCAGGCCGGTCGAGTGTTCCTTGCCATCGCGATTGGTGAGCGTGTAGCGCACCAGACAGGTATCGACGAGTTTTGTCTGCTCCCCCGTGATGATCTCGACCTGCTGCGTCACGGCAATCTTCCCGTCATTGGGCAGCCAGACCCAGCGTTCGCCGATGCGCTCCTCACCCCGGTCATCCTTGCCCAGCGCCGCGGGGACGTTCTCCCATGAGCCGGGCTTGTGGCCGAAGAGATACTCCTTGCCATCGATCATGATGCAGACGTTGTTGCTTCGTCCCAACTCATCGTAGGTCAGCTTCTTCAACTTGCGCCGATCGCGCGGGTCCTTCTCGCGCAGCATCACCAGGCCGAAGCGCCGGCTCGGCTCCTCGATCAGGTCGTCTCCCTTGTCGTGGAACATCACGCCGATGTGCGGATTGCGGTCCGGCGGCGGCTCCGGATCGTCGGGCAAGTCAGGGATCGTCGGGGGAGGCGGACCCTTCGCGAAGAAATCGCGGGTGATAACTCCCACCAGCAGCAGACAGATGATGGCCAGCGGGACCGCATGCATCCACGCCGGCCAGCCTCCCAGGTCGAGACTCGCGAACAGGGGCCTGCCCTTCCGCGTAGGCCGGTCCTCCTCAAGGATCGGCACAATCGCCGGCCGTGTCGGCGTCGTTGTCGGCGTCACCTGAATCTCGACCGCGCTCGGAGCGCGTCCCGATTTCGGCATCTCCTCGACGATCATCTCGGCGGACTTCGGACGAGGACTCCCCGCGACGGCGAGCGACACCATGACGGTGAATCGCTGCTGGCCGTTGGCGGTCACCGTCACCGTCGCCTGGAGTATCTCCCCCGGCTGGTCCGGCACCGACTCGACGATCAACGGCACATTCGCCATCTTGCCCGTCAGCATCACCTTGCCAATGGTGAGCCAGGGCTGATCGCTGCTGCCATGTGCATAGACCGGCCGGGGTTCCAGCGCCGTCACCTTGACGCTGGACTGAAGCCGATCGCCTGTTCGGCCCGTGAGGGCGAGGTTCGTCTCGCTGATCTCGACCTTCGGCGGCTGCACCAGACCGAGCGCCTCGAAGAACTGCTGCACGGCCCCGAGACCGGTCGAGGCTGGGCCGAGAACGGGATAGGTCCAGCCGTTGGACTCGTACCAGCGAGACACCGCGCCGCTCTCGAACAGCGGCGCGGATTCCTTGGGAGACGCCTTCGCTTTCGAGGCCGCCTCGCGCGGCGTCTTCGAGCCGGCAAGGACACCCTCGCCAAAGGGCGTCACCGGCACCTGGGCGCGAACGAGGATCGTCTGCTTGCCGCCGGTCGTATCGACGACGATCTTTCCTTCCAGTGGCTTGGTGCCTGCACGCAGGGCCTTGCCGCGTACCTGGACCGGCACACGCAACTCGTCGGTGAACTGAAAGACTTTCGCCGCCGCTCCCTCGCCGAGTTGCAGCCATTCGCCGCCCGACACCACGGCCGAGCCGCGCAGCAGCCGCATGCCCTCATTCGTCAGCAGGATTTCCGTCTGAATGTCCTGGCCAACCCGGAGTTGGCCGAGGTTCATCTCGCTGGGTTCAAGTTTGAGCTTTGGGGAAGCCAGTTCGTCGCTGGGCAACTTCGACAGGAAGTCGTCGAGTCCCTGATCGGGATCGGGATGTTTCACCGCATCGCGCACCGCGTGAGCGAGATCGACCCGGCCCATGCCAC
>JBBRIK010001218.1:0-2496 GCA_038221045.1 Gemmatales bacterium | reverse complement strand
GAGACCCCAGCGGCGCGAGAGCGTGAGCAGTTGCAGTTTGCCGTTGGCGTCCAGACGAGCCATCGCGGCGACGAGCGAATCGCGGGTGGCCTGATCCAGGGCGAGATTGCTCTTCGCCGGCCAGCCTGTCCCGACGCCCGTGAGGAAGGCGCTGACAACGTCGGGCGGCGCGGTCTTCACCTGCCGGAGCAGAGCGGGCAGCGCCTCGCCCTTGCCGCCGCGCGCATGGTGTTCCGCCACAACGCGAACGACGGCAGCGACCGACGCGCCTCCCTTGCCAGAAAGCGCGGCTTCGAGGAAGGAGACGTCATGGCGGGCGGCGGCTGCGGTGATGGCCTGGATCAGCCAGCGATCCTTCGCCGTCTCCGGCTGTTGCAGCGTCTGTTCGAGTTGCTCGCCCGTTTTCTCTGCCGCAGGCATCTCGCTGAGAGCGAGGAGGGCTTCACGACGGACGAGCGGATCGCGGTCCTTGACGCGGTCGAGAATGGCCGCGCTGAATTTCTCTGTGCGCGGCGCGACGCGAAGCGCGGTTCGCCGCACTCCGGAAGCCGGGTGCGTCATCAACTGAATGAGCAAGTCGCTGGCAGCGCCATTCGTGCTGAAGCCATCGAGCTGAGCGAGACTGTGCAGCCCATGAACGATTGGCGGCGATTCTTCCGTCGCGTCCTTGTTCTGCTTGCCGATGAGGCTCACGAGGGCCTTTACGGAGTCCTTGTCGCCGCGAGCCACGAGATTCCACTGCGCCTGCATCCTCCAGAACTGGTTGTCGTTCTGAAGCGCCTCGACGAGCTTCGCCGGAGTAGCGTGGGACAGATCCTGCTTCGGAGAGAGGGGTGTTCCCTCGTTGATGACGCGATAGATTCGGCCATGCTTCTTGTCGCGCAGAGGGGTCTCGTAAGCGTTGCCCTTGCCGGTCTTGAAGCCGGGCGGCGTCGGGTTGTGCTGGACGACAATGTTGTACCAGTCGAGAACCCAGACCGCGCCGTCCGGCCCGACCTCGGCCATGATGGGAGCGCACCACTCGTCCACGGAGGCGAACAGGTTGAAGCGGTCGGTCGAGATGAAGCCACTGCCCTCGCGCTCGAGTTTGACCATGTGAACGAGATGGCCCGTCGGCTCCGTCACGAAGGCGATCTTGTTCCAGTACGAGGACGGGAACTGCCGCGCCGTATAGACGGCATGGCCCGCCGCGGCAGTGAAGCCGCCGAAGTGATCCACTTGACGGATCGCACTCAGCGGATGGATCTTGCTGTGATCCGCCATGCTCGCCGTGCCCTTGCCGAGCCAGCCGCGCACGCTCTCGAAAAGCCGATTCGGAATCGCCAGGTGCGAGGAGTGTTCGCCGTTGGCCGTCGAGTAGACGATCTCGCCTGTCTCATCGAGTCCGAGTCCCCAGGTGTTGTTGCTCGATGAGCCGAGAAACTCCAGGGCCGAGCCGTCCGGCTTGAAGCGGAACAGCCCCTGGCCGAACTGATGCTGCTTGCCGCCGACCGTCCCACGGAAGCCGGAGTAGCCGACCGTGGCGTAAATCCAGCCGTCGAAGCCGAGACGGAGGTTACTCGGCCCAGAGTGCGTGTCGCTGGTGCCAAAGCCGGTGAACAGCACCTTGCGAACGTCCGCCTTGTCGTCGCCGTCGGTGTCTTTGAGCAGCAGCATGTGCGGGGCCTGCGACACGATCAGGCCATGTCCGGGGGCGAACACCATGCCGGTCGGAATGCTGAGTTTGTCGGCGAAGACGGTGACCTTGCCGGCCTTGCCTCCCTTCTCCTCGCAGATGACGATACGATCGTGGCCCTTGCCTTCGGGCTGTAGATCATTGGGATAGTCGAGCGTCTCGGCAACGTAAGCTCGGCCGCGATCGTCCCAGGTGATGCAGATCGGCTTGACAATGTCTGGCTCACTGGCGAACAGCTCGACCTTGAAGCCGCCCGGAACGCTGATGCACTTCATCGAGTCGGCCGGCGAGAGCGGCGCTTGCATGTCGTTGATGAGCTTGCCGGTCGCCCCCCACTTCGCTCCGGCGAGATAGTTCGGCAACTCGGCGGGAAGCCGTTTGAAGGCTGGCAACTCGTGGCGATGATCGGGTCTCCCGCAGGCCCAGCGAATGCCCTGAATGACGAGCTTCTGAAAGGCCGGATGTCGCCAGGTGCGTTCATCGTGGCCGGACGCGGTGTAGAAGACCCGGCCCTTGCCCTGTTTGCGAACCCACGTCCACGGCTCCTTGCGTCCGCCTTTATCTTCGCGAATCATCAGCACTTTGAGATCGTCGGCGAGGCGATGATGGAGGTAAGGTTCATCGAAGGCCGAGAATTCCTCGACGCCCTTGAGCGCTTCGTGTCTGGGTTCGATGATCTTCGTCTGAAACTCGCTGATGGCGTCGTGCCGCATGAATTGAGCGCCGACGAGTGAGATGTACCGGGGCGAATTGAGGAAACAATAGGAGGCGCAATGCAGCGGCACGAAGCCCTTGCCGCCCTCGACGAAAGCGAGCAGGGC
>JBBRIK010001217.1:0-2501 GCA_038221045.1 Gemmatales bacterium | reverse complement strand
ACTAGGAACGGGAAACAGGGCCATGCCTCCGAAGGAACGCATCTCTCCACGGCCTGGATCGCGAGTTGAGCGAGTTCTTTGCTCGGCTGGAACGGAGGGTATCCGTCTTCAAATTGTCTGCTCATCGAGGTCCCCTCGCGAGAGTCCATCTGACTCGAAGCGACTTTGGATCACCGAAACTCGTGCTCGCTCGCCGGAAAAGTTCCTTCGCGCACCTCGCGGCAATACTCCTCGACGGCGCGGACCACGTTTCGGCCCAGGTCGGCGTACTGCTTGACGAAACGCGGCTGCAACTCCTCGAACAGGCCGAGCATGTCGTGCGACACCAGCACCTGGCCATCGCAGCCGGCGCCCGCTCCAATCCCGATGGTCGGCACTTTCACCGCCTCGGTCAGCCTCCGCGCCACCTCGGCCGGCACGCATTCGACGACCAGGGCGAACGCGCCGGCCTGCTCGACAGCCAGGGCGTCGTCGAACAGCTTCTTCTCGTCGCGCTGAACTCGAAAGCCTCCAAGACGGCGCACGGACTGCGGCGTCAGACCGACATGGCCGACGACGGGAATGTCCGCGCCCGTAATGGCCGCGATGGCGGCGGCACTCCGCACGCCGCCCTCGAGCTTGACGGCATGCGCGCCGCCTTCCTTGACGAGCCTGCCGGCGTTCTCCAGGGCTTGAAGCGGGCTGATCTGAAAGCTCATAAAGGGCATGTCCGCGACAATCAAGGCGCGCGCGGCCCCTCGAACGACGAGGCGCGTGTGATAGATCATTTCGTCGAGCGTGACGGCCAGCGAATCGGGCTGGCCCTGGATCACCATGCCGAGCGAGTCGCCGACGAGGAGGCTGTCCACGCCGGCCGCGTCGAGCAGGCGTGCCATCGTCGCGTCGTAAGCCGTCAGCATGGTCAGCCGCCGGCCACTGGTCTTGGCGGCGAGGAAATCGGGGACCGTCACGGGCCGGCCTTCGCGGTGAGCGGAGGTGCCGTTGCTGACGTTCGCGGGAGGTTTCGTCGTTACGCCCATCGCCGCCTCGCTTTCAGGCCGGGATCAGAACTGTCGTCAGAATTATAAACAAGCACGGAAATTCGGGAAATGCCAGGAAGGAGAAACTATCGTCTCTTCCGCCCTCGTTCCCACGCTCTGCGTGGGAACGTCTCTTCGACGCTCTGCGTCGCGTCGGTACGGAAGACGCTGCGTCCCCTCTGTTCGTAAGACAACGCGGAGCGTCGAAGAGTCCGTTCCCACGCAGAGCGTGGGAACGAGGAGGGAGAGGGCGGCGAGGAGGGCGAGGACCGGGAATGCCATGAGGATGAGCCTCCGCTCGCTTCGTCTCGATTTGGCACATCGGCTCAACAGAGGGCGCGAGATGAGATACAATAGAAGAGATTGCTCTCAAACGCGAGCGGAAGATTGTTCAGGGAGACGGAATTGTGTCCATTCCCGTGGTGGCCATTGTCGGCCGGCCCAACGTCGGCAAGTCGTCGCTTTTCAACTGGCTGGCGCGCAAACGCATCGCCATCGTCGATCCCACGGCCGGAGTTACGCGCGACCGCCTCGCTACTCTCGTCAAGGCGAACGATCGCTTCTTCGAGTTGACCGATACCGGCGGGTATGGCATCAAGGACGTCGATAACCTGACCGCGGACATCGAACGCCAGATCGACTCGGCCATCGAGCAGGCCAGCGTTGTTCTCTTCGTCGTCGATGCCCGCGAGGGACTTGTTCCCCTGGATGAAGAAGTCGCGCGCAAGCTGCGTTATGTCACCAAGCCGGTGGTGTGCGTGGCCAACAAGTGCGACACGGACCAACTCGAAGAACAGACTGCGGAGTTCTACAAACTCGGACGCGGCAAGCTCATCTGCGTCAGCGCCGAGCAAAATCGCAATCGGGGCTTGTTGCTCGACCTGATTACCGAACGGCTTCCCCCGCAAGAGAAGGAAGACGACGCCGAGGCCGAGAAGCCGATCACCCTCAAACTCGCCATCGTCGGTCGGCGAAACACCGGCAAGAGTACGTTCATCAACTGTTTGGCCGAGTCCGAGCGCGTCATCGTCAGCGAGATTCCTGGGACGACGCGCGACAGCGTGGACGTCCGTTTCGAGCGTGACGGCCAGACGTTTATCGCCATCGATACGGCCGGCATCCGCCGCAAGGGCAGCGTGGCGACCGATATCGAATTTTACAGTCTTCATCGCGCCCAGCGCTCGATTCGCCGGGCCGACGTCGTCCTGATGTTCCACGACGCGACCGCTCCCGTAAGCAAGGTCGATAAACAACTCGCGGACTATGTGCTCGAAAACGAGAAGCCGGCCATCTTCGTCGTCAACAAATGGGACCTGATGAAGCCGATGCCGACGGAAAAGTTCGGCCATTACCTGCGGGCGACGTTCCCGAATCTCGACTACGTCCCCATCGCGTTCATCACGGCGACGAAGAGCAAGAACGTCCAGACAGTCCTGAACCTGGCTCAACATCTGCACAAGCAGGCATGTCAGCGCGTCGGCA
>JBBRIK010001216.1:0-2501 GCA_038221045.1 Gemmatales bacterium | reverse complement strand
AAGCGGGGGCGAGGAGCGAAGTCCCCCTCACCCCCAGCCCCTCTCCCCCGAAACGGGGGCGAGGGGAGAAAAACGATACGTCATGGAACACGCCGCAACAACGTCATTTCGAGACTCAGCACGCTCACAAAGAAGACGAACGCCGCCAGCCCCAGCCACGGATAGGCTTCGTAATAACGCCGATACTGATAGCTCTCGATCGGCGCTCGCTCCTTGCGATCAATCACCTGATAGACGTCGAGGAGAGCCTCGGTGTTATCGGCCCGGAAATACTGGCCACCAGTGTTCTCCGCGATCTGCCGCAGCGTTCGCACCGCCCTCTCGCGCTCATCGAGAGAGGCCGTCTGTTGAGTACCCTCGGCCACACTCACTCCCGTGCCGGCAGCGTCGATGGTGTAGATCGGCACCCCCTCCGCCTGGGCGATGCGGATCGCTCTGGGCATCTTCCACTGCGAGGCGGGTTCCTCAACATTGTGTTCGCCGTCGGAAAGCAGGATCAGCACTTTTCGGCGTTGCCCGGCATTTTTGAGGCGATGGACGCCGAGGGCCATCCCGTCGATCAGGTTCGTTTCCGAATCGCCGGGAATCGTCACGGGTTTTTGCTCGTCCATCGCTCGCAGCAGAGCGGAGTGGCTCAGCGTCAACGGCGAGGCCGTCTCCGGCAGAGCGGCGAAGACGACCAGACCGATTTCGTCCGTCGGCCGGCCTTCGAGGCCCTCGCCGCCGGCGACGAACAGCCGAAACGCTTTCTTGACGGCGTCGAGCCGGGTGATCGCTCCGCCGCGCCACTCGAAGTCCTTGGTCCCCATGCTGCCGCTGACGTCAACCATCATGACGATGGCGATGCCCTCGGTCTGAATTCGTGTCTTGAGGTCCGGCCAGCGCGGCCCGGCGGCGGCGATCACCAGACAGATCAGCGACAGCATCCGCAGCGCGAATCCGCACCAGAATGCGAATTGCCCGCGTCCTCCGGGCAGATCGGTCAGCGTGGAAACGGTCGGATGTCGCAGCGAGCCGTGCCGGCGCGTGAGCCACCACCATCCCAGCGGCGGCACCGCCAGTCCCAACAGCAGCAACTCAGGATGATGGAAGTCGAGCATTCGTAAATTACCGCTTGCGGCGTCGCGGCGCTGAAGAGCGCTACGCCGCAAGCGGCAAGACAGCAACCACTGTGCCGCCTGCAAACGCGAGAGGGGGCGCGTCGGTTGCTCGGAAAATGGTCAATCGCTAACCAGCGCCGATCATTCCGTCGCCAGTGCAGGGTGAGAACTGCGCTCGATCCAACCGCCGCCGAGGACGCGATCACCCTCGTAAAACACAACGGCCTGGCCCGGCGTTACAGCGCTGACCGGCTCGTGAAAGACGACATGAGCCTGTTTACCGGCAAGAGGAGTCACGACGGCTGGCGAACCGCCATGACGATAGCGGATCTTCACCGTGCAACCGAGCGGCTCACGCGGAGGTTCGCACAGCCAGTTGACCTCCGACGCCCACAGTTCCGTCGCCAGTAGTTCCTCGCGGCGGCCGACAACGACTTCGTTCCGCGCCGGTACGATTTCCAGGACATAGCGGCGTTCTCCCGCCGCGAAGCCGAGACCCTTGCGCTGTCCGATCGTGAAGCTCTCGATGCCGTCGTGATCGGCGAGGATGGTCCCCGCCGTATCGACGATGTGACCGGGATTCGCGGATTCGGGCCGTCGCTCGCGGATGAGCCGGGCGTGGTCGCCGTCCGGCACGAAGCAAATTTCGACGCTGTCCGGCTTGTCGTGGACTGCCAGCCCCGCCGTGCGTGCGAGAGCGCGGATCTCTTCCTTGCGATAGCCGCCGATCGGGAATAGCAACTTCGACAGCAGCTTGCGGCGCAGACCATAGAGGACGTAGGACTGATCCTTTTCGGGATCGACGGCGCGGAGCAAGTGCGGTTCGTCCTCGTGCTGTTCGAGGCGGGCGTAGTGTCCCGTCGCGATGAAGTCGGCGTCGAGTTGCTTGCCGTAGGACCAGAGTTTGCCGAACTTCAGCCACGTGTTGCAGACGACGCAGGGATTGGGCGTCCGGCCGTGCAGATACTCGTCGGCGAAATAGTCGATGATGCGGTTGAAATCACTCTCGAAATCGAGGGCATAAAAGGGGATGTCGAGCTGATCGGCCACGCGCCGCGCATCGCCGGCATCGACGGCGCTGCAACAGCCCTTCTTGTGCTCGGCTCGATGATCGTCCGCAGAGGAATGGACGCCGGTGCGCATGAACAGGCCGATGACCTCGTAGCCCTGTTGGCGCAGGAGATACGCGGCGACGGAACTGTCCACGCCCCCACTCATCGCTAGAACGACGCGCTTGCCCATGATGATTGTCGCGACTCTTTCGTTTCGGACGCTCTCGCCTTTAGGCGGTTTCACGGAAAAGGCTGAGCCAGCGTTGTTAGGGAGGGCGAGGCTCCTGCCGAGCTTCTTCGCTGCGGCGGGGGAGAGCGAGGCTCCTGCCGAGCCTCTTCGCTACGGCGG
>JBBRIK010001215.1:0-2523 GCA_038221045.1 Gemmatales bacterium | reverse complement strand
GGGAACGAAGGGGCCGAGGCGGCGCGGATCCAGATCCGGTTGGACAGCGGCTAGCGTGGAGTGGCTGGAGGGCGGGTTCCAGGGGAAGGCGGGTTCGCAAGCGTCTGAATGGGTGAGGGAAACTCGAAGTTCCGCTTCGGGTCCGTCCGTCGTGCGGCCGTGGCTGACGCGCGAACGAGCCGGCCCGCCCGAAACAGACCGAGCCGATCCCTATTCCTCAGAGCTGTCGTCAAATATGTGCAATTGTGCATGGAATGCAACCCGAATATGATCGATAGCCTGTTCACGCATGAGACGTGCGTACTGCACTGTTCCCAGGCGGGACAGGTGCTGCGCGAGCATCGCAAGAAGTTCCTGCATCAGGGCGTTTGCGATCGCTTCAAGGGCTATGCCTATGCCCAGGTCCACAAGATGCAGTCGAAGGAACCCGAGGCGGGGAGCAAGCGCGCTCAATTGCGCGAGAAGTACGGACTCGACGCGAAGTTCGCGTATCACGTCGTTCGGCTGCTCAACGAGGCGGAGATGATTCTGCTCGAAGGCGATCTCGATCTGATGCGAAACCGCGAACAGCTCAAGTCGATTCGTCGCGGCGAATGGACGCAGGAGCAGGTGTTGGACTACTTCGAGAAGAAGCGGGTCGATCTGGAACACGTCCGCGCCCGGAGCAGCCTGCCGCCGGGACCGGACACCGCCGCGATCCGCGAGTTGCTGTTGCAGTGCCTCGAAGCGCACTATGGCTCGCTCGATCGTTGCGTTGTCGTACCGGAGCGTGCCGAGGGAGTGTTGCGACAGATCAAGGAGATGATCGACAAGGCAGGGTACTGAAATGGTGAGGGTCTCGTTCTTGCCGGTTGCGGCTTAGCGGTCTTCTGCTAAGCCGCAAGCGGCAAGAAGTGGTTGCACCGCTGGTCCTTACTGGTCCTGCAAGAACAGCCGCACCTCGTTGGCGATCCGCTCCGGTTGCATCGCGAAGGCGAGATGACCGCAGTCCTCGAGTTGAACCAGCCGCGATCCCTTGATCCCGCAGTGGAGCAGTTGCAGGTTCTCCGGCGACACCAGCAAGTCACGCTCGCCTGACAGAATCAGAGACGGGACGCGAACGCGGTGCAGCCGTTCGACCATGTCGAAGTCCACCGCCAGACTGAAGCGATGTGCGATCACACTCTGATCGGTCTGCCAGCACTGGCGCGTCACGAAGTCGAACAGCGACACCGGACGCTGACGGCCGCCGAAAAGCAAGTTGAAGAACTGATTGACGAAGGCGTTGTCCGACGGCAGCGGGACCCCTGAGAGGATGGACCCCGCCACCTGCTGGAGGAAGCCACGCTCAAAGCGCGGGCCGACGCCCTGCACGATCAACTGTTGGAGGCGCGAGGGATAGCGGGCCGCCAACTCGAGGGCGAGCATGCCGCCAAACGACACCCCCATGACAGCCGGCGACTCCAATCCGAGCCACTCGATGAATTCAGCCAGATCATCGACCAGTTCCGGCAGACCGAATCGCTGCCGCAACGCGAACGGATCGTCTTCGCCGCGCAACTGGTAGCTGATAACGCGAAAATGTGTGGAGAGCATCCGGGCCAAAGGCCCCATCAACTCGTAGCCGCCCGCCAGGCCAGGAACCAGGACGAGAGGTGGACCTTCGCCCCATTCCTTGTAACTGACAGCATACCGGCTCAGGTGGGCATAGCCCGTGACACCGTCGCCCGCTTGATACGCCGCACTGCTCGCCGTCAGCCAATCCATTGATGCCTTCACGTCGATGCTCCTGTCACTCGTTCGCGGACGCTTCCTCTCGCTGCGCTCCATCGATGAGGGGACTCTCCTCCTTGCAGACCTCATACCAAAGAGGCCGAAGAACTTCCATGCCGATCACCACAACGACTGAACGCCATAAATCATGCAATACCAAGATCTTGAACGAAGAGATCCATTCGCTGAAAATAATGATCGCCACATGTTCTAGTGTGGTTTCGGCGCTGAGCGCCGAACTTTCGGCGCTCAGCGCCGAACTTTCGGCGCTCAGCGCCGAACTTTCGGCGCAGTCTTCACCACATCTTCATCGTGACGATTTCTCGCCACCAGGGCAATGAGGCATTTTCGCCTGTGTGCATGTAACTGCCTGAGATACCTTAAGATGTGCGAAAGTTTCGGCTCACGATGAGCGCCGAACCACGGACTGAACTGGATGGTTGACTCAGAAGGGGACGAGTCCTACACTGGAGGAATTGTGGCTGAGGTTGGGATAACTGCATGAGGTTCCAGGATTTACTGCTCAGCGCCGATGAATCGGCGCATAATCGTCGCGCCCAAGCCTCTTGAGAGAGCCTGAATGTCCCGCGTCACGGCAAATGTCTGGTCCGCACTCGTGCGCGGCGTGGCGCGCCCGATACAGGAAACCGCGCGGCGCCGGAGAGACCCGCATGTTGTTGGAGCCCTGTTGGTGTGCCGGGACCCCAATATTTTTGTAGGCGAAGTGGGTTGCGTGACCGACCATTGTGTTAGCTGGGCCCTCAAAACCCC
>JBBRIK010001214.1:0-2530 GCA_038221045.1 Gemmatales bacterium | reverse complement strand
CTCGCCTCGCCGGTCTTCACGCAGATCATCGTCGATCGGGTGCTGGTGCATCAGAACGTCAACATGCTTAACGTCATGCTGGTGGGCATGCTCTTTCTGGGCGTCTTCCAGATCGCGGCGACCTTCCTGCGCCAGTATCTGCTTCAGCACATCGGCCAGAAGCTCGGCCTGGCGATGACGGCCGACCTGTTCCGTCAGGTGCTGCGCTTGCCGATGCACTTCTTTCACACGCGCAAGATCGGCGACTTCCTGGTCCGCTTCCAGGACAACCAGCGCATCAAGGAGATGCTCACCGGCCGGGCCATGACGACGCTGCTCGACGTTCTGATGATCTTCTCCAGCCTGGGTTTGATGCTCTATTACAACGTCAAGCTGACGCTGATCGCCCTGGCGGTGTTCCCCTTCTACATCGGCCTGGCCCTGATCTACACTCCCTGGATACGCCAGAACAATCGTCAGGTTTTCGAGCGCAAGACGCATGCCGAATCGACGCTGGTGGAGTCGATCAAGTCGATCGGCGCGCTCAAGGACGCGACGGCGGAGCAGGCGACGCGCTGGAAGTACGAGGACCTGATCGTCCTGCAAGCGAACATGGAGTATCGCGGCCGGCGCATGAGCCTGACAGTCGAGGGGATGTTCCGCGCCATCGGCATTATCGGCAATCTGTTCCTGCTCTGGTTCGGCGCGCATCTGGTGATCGGCCAGGAGATGACGGTGGGCCAGTTGATGGCCTTCAACGCGCTGGCGGCGCTCCTGGCCGCTCCCATCCTCGGCCTGGTGCAGTTGTGGTTCGACATCCAGACGCTGTCCCAGTCGCTGGAGCGTCTTGGCGACCTTTACGACGCCCCGGCCGAGCAGGATCCGAAGCGGGCGGCCGTGCCGTTGCCGCCGTTGAAGGGCCACATCAAACTTGACAACGTCAGTTTCCGCTATGCGCCGGAGGATCGCAACATCCTCTGCAACGTCTCGCTCGAAGTGCGTCCCGGCCAGTTGATCGCGCTGGTGGGCCGTTCCGGGGCCGGCAAAACGACGCTGGCCATGCTGCTGCAGCGTTACTATCTGCCGACGGAAGGCACCATCTCGGTAGATGGCTTCGACCTGGCCAACGTCGATGTGCATTCCTTGCGCGATCAGGTCGGCATCGTGGCCCAGGACAGCACGGTCATCACGGGAACGATCCGCGAGAACATCGCCCTCGGCGACCCCGACATGACGCTGGAGAGAGTGATTGAGGTCGCGAAGCAGGCGAACGCCCACGAGTTCATCATGAGCTTTCCGCTGGCCTACGACACCGTCGTCGGCGAGCTGGGCGTGCGTTTGTCGGGCGGCCAGCGACAGCGTATCGCGATCGCGCGAGCGCTCTTGAAAGAGCCGCGCATCCTGATTCTCGACGAGGCGACGGGAGCGCTGGACTACGAATCGGAGCGTGCGATCCAGCACAACTTGCAGCGTTTGATGCGCGACCGAACGACGCTGGTGATCGCCCATCGTTTATCGACGGTTCAGAATGCGGATGCGATCGTGGTGATGGACAACGGCGAGATTGTGGAGCATGGCACGCACGCGGAGTTGACGGCCAAGCGTGGGCTGTACTACTACCTGACGTCGCAGCAGTTGGGCGAGTGAAGCACCCTTTCGGGAGGGCGAGGCTCCCGCCGCGCCGTCCCTCTCCCGCGGTCTTGGCGCTCGGGGAGGGCGAGGCTCCCGCCGAGCCGTGCTTCTCCCGCGAAACTGGCTGGGCGGGCGCCTCGCCCTCCCCTTCCCGGATCAGCTTTAAGCAGTAGCCCGAGCAGAGTGATTTTCGAGGAATATGCAGGTCGATAGGTATTCGTTCTTGGTAGGGCGGCGGCATCGGCCTTAATGTGAAGAAACATTTCGTTGCATTGCGCGTGCGCCACACACACCCGCAGGCGAAAAATCGGTCGCGGTGCGCGCCGGGGGATGAAACCGCGAACCTCAGAGCGGCTTGCTTGCGGGAAACGACGTGTCGAACCCCAAAAAAACGCCTCGGGCCAGGCGTTTGCCTGGCCCGAGGTCGATGGATCAACGAGACGTCCCTCAGGGATCATTCCGCCTTGAGGGTGATCTTGCGGGGCTTGCTCTCCGGCCGCTTGGGGATCGTGACGTTGAGGACGCCGCGAACGAGCTTCGCCTCGACCCCCTCGGAAGTCGCCTCCGCCGGCAGCGTCAGACGCTGCTCGAATCGGCCATATCGCCGGCAGTCGTACACACCCTCCTGGCGCTCGCTCTTGCGCTCCCCCTGGATGATGAGTTCGCCGCCGTGAACGGTCAGTTCGATGTCCTGTTCGGTCAGGCCGGGTACATCCATCTCGACGAAGACATGGTCTTCGTCCTGCCACATCGCCAGCGGCAGGGCGGCGACGGAAGCGAGGGACGGCAACCCGTCCTCGTTGAAGAACCGATCGAACAGGGAAGCGAGGCGGTTGAAAGATCCGCCTGCGGTTCGCGTGGGATTCAGACTCGTAGCGTTGGAAAGAATCGGCAGCATGGAAAACCTCCTCTCAGGGTT
>JBBRIK010001213.1:0-2531 GCA_038221045.1 Gemmatales bacterium | reverse complement strand
GAGCGTGACCAGACAGCACGTCTGAATCAGATACATCAGGAGGATCGGCGCCAGCAGTTGGCCGACGATGAGCTTCCACGCTGGCAGCGGCAGCGTCTTGAGGACGTCCATGCGGTCCAGATCGCTGCGAAAATCAAAGGGCAGCAGCGTCGTCAACAACATGCTAAGCCAGCCAATCAGCCCGGCCACGAAGAAGAACATCTCCAGTTCATTCTGTTGTTTCTCCCGTGCGAACAGTGGTGGGAGCATCACGGGAATGAACAGCAGGGCCACCAGCGCCAGCCGGCCCAGACTGCGAATGGCGGTCGTCGCCTGACGCCAGGCAATGGGGCCGGCGCCCCCCCAGAAGGGGAACGACGGCAGTCCCCAGCGTGCCGGCCCGGAGCTGCTCCAGTGCAGGGACACCGCCTCGCCGCGCCGCATTTTCTGCATCTGAGCGTAGACGCGCTCGCTCGCCGAGGCCGCGCTTTCGAGGTACTGAGTGTCCAGTATCAGCAGCACGAACACGAAGAGCACCACAACTCCGGCCGAGCGCCCACCATAATTGGCCAGGGCGAGCCAGTCCCCATGCTCGACGAGGAAGGTCTCGATGAACCAACTGAGCGGCGCGGTCACTGTCTTCCACGCCTCCGTCTTTCCGAAATGCTGGAACACGGCCGCGAGGCCTCCGCCGCCCGTCTCCTGCGAGGCGCGAAAGAGAACTACCGCCGTGAGGATCGCAAGAACGACAAGGGCCAGTTTACGACCGCGCGTGTGCGCCTGCGCGCCGACGGTGATGGCGACGAGGCTGATCGTCATCGTGAATAATTGGAGGAAAAAGAATGTGAAAAACAGTCCGACATAGGCGGCGAGGAACCATCGCGCATGGATACGGAGCAGGAACGCGAGGATCGAGGTCGTCGCCAGGCCGATGAAGGCGTTGACCAGGATCTTGTAGACGAGGAGTTGGCGGCGCGTGAAGGGTCCGGTGAACAGGAAATCGACCTCGGCGGGACTGAAATAAATGCCCCAGTCGCCGCGCGACATCACCATCGTCATCACGCAGTAGGCGAGGAAGATGGCGGGTCCATTGCTGCGAATGGCATCGGGATCGATGGCCGCCTCGGAGCGCGGCGCGCTGGTGACTCCCCATACCCAGAGCCCGCAAACGGCCAGGCCGACGAGGGCCAGCAGCGCCCCTTTCGGCGTGTGCAGGGCGCGGCTGAGCGAACGCTGCCGGCCGCGCGTTTGCAAGCGCATCAGCAGCCACAAGGCCTTGTTCACGAGGCATCTCCGCTGGGCCTGTCGGTTTCGGACCCATCCGCGGCACTTGACTCTCTGGCTACAGCTGCGCCAGGCGGGACGCCATCTTTCGTTTCGGTCAGCCGGAAGAACAGGTCTTCGAGCGTCTCTTGCCGGCCCTCGATGAGCAATTCCTGCCGCAATTCCGGGAGCGGCCGATGCAGAATCCTGTGTCCCCGACTCATGATCAGGACCGTCGTCGCAAGGTCTTCGAGCAGCGACAACAGATGCGAGCTGACAATGAAAGCAACGCCCTGGGCGGAGTGTTCGCGGATCATCTCTTTCATGGTTCGGATGCCGCGCGGATCGAGTCCGGTCAACGGCTCGTCGAGCAAGACCGCCCTGGGCTGATGCAGGTAGCCGCAACCGATGGCCACCTTCTGCCGCATCCCGCGCGACAAGTCCGAGGTCGGCGAATCGCGTTTCTCGACCAGTTCGAGCCGAACGAGCAGCTGCTCGGCTCGCTCCTGCCAGTTCTGAAGCCGATATACGCCGGCGATAAAGCGGAAATGCTCCCAGACAGTGAGGCGATCGAACAGATGCGGATCGTCGGGGACGTAAGCGAGTTGACTCTTCGCCTCGACGGGATGGGTGCTGACGTCATGGCCATCGATACGGAGAGCGCCGCGCGTCGGCCGGAGGATGCCGGCCAGCGCCCGCAGAGTGGTCGTCTTGCCCGCGCCGTTGGGGCCGGCAAGGCCGAGAACTTCGCCCGCCGCAACCGAGAAACTGAGGTCCTCGACGGCCACGGTGTCGCCATAAGTCTTGTGAAAGCCCTCGACGTCGATGGTCACTTGCTGGTCCTCCCTGCTCTCAGTGTAGGGGACAGGCATCGGGCTGACCCGCCGGCTCGTCTCGAAAAAAAATCCGCCCTGCTCTTGTCACCTTCATCCAATCGCCCTAGAAAATGGAAGCCGAACTTCATCGACTCTTCGGAGTGGATGGAAAAGGCGAAACTTTCGCGGAGGTTGGACATCTAACCTTTGCGACCGACAGCGACTCGATTCGCTGTCGTTGTTCTTTGACAAGTAGGTGGAGCGGTAAGAGTTGCCTCACAAAAGCAACTGGGGTATGAGGTGCGCGAGTGCTTCATATCTTGGTAGTTTCGAGTGAGAATTCTCTGTGAGAGCCATTAGAGCAAGGGATCGTTACCATTTCTCGGCCGATGCAGCCGAGGACGGTGGCAGTCAACGCATAACCTTGTTCTTTCTTTCTGGGCGGAGTGTTCCGCGGGAGGAGAGAGAGGTCAA
>JBBRIK010001212.1:0-2531 GCA_038221045.1 Gemmatales bacterium | reverse complement strand
GCCCTGGGGCGGAGGGGGCCGCATTCTGCGCATCAAGGACGATGACGCCGTCGAGAAGTACGAGGTGCTGATCGATATCGACGGC
The DNA here is from genome assembly GCA_038221045.1 of Gemmatales bacterium. Taxonomy (GTDB): domain Bacteria; phylum Planctomycetota; class Planctomycetia; order Gemmatales; family Gemmataceae; genus JBBRIK01. The sequence continues at coordinate 2,446 of JBBRIK010001212.1, read as the reverse complement.
ATCGCCTACGGCGTCGCCTTTCATCCGAAGTTCCTCGACAACGGCCACCTCTTCGTCGGCCTCAATGGCCCGCTTGCCGGCGACGACAAGAAGACGATGGTCGTCCGCTACACCATCGACCGCAAGCCGCCACACAAGATCGTGGCCGGCTCGCGGAAGACGATAATCGAGTGGGCGTCGAACGGCCACAACGGCGGCGACCTGGCCTTCGGCAAGGATGGCATGCTGTACGTCTCCAGCGGCGACGGCACCTCCGATTCCGACACCAACCTCACCGGGCAGGACCTTACGAAACCGCTTGCCAAGGTGCTGCGCATCGACGTCGATCATCCCGACGAAGGCAAGACCTACTCCATTCCCAAAGACAATCCCTTCATCGGCCAGAAGGGGGTTCGGCCCGAGACGTGGGCGTATGGCTTCCGCAATCCCTGGCGGCTGCACATCGACCGTCCCACCGGCGACCTGTGGGTCGGCAACAATGGCCAGGACCTCTGGGAGCAGATCTATCTTGTCGAGAAGGGGGCCAACTACGGCTGGTCGGTGATGGAGGGATCGCATCCCTTCTATCTCGACCGCAAGGCGGGGCCGCAGCCGTTCTCGAAACCGATCGCGGAACACCATCACTCCGAGGCGCGGTCGATGACGGGCGGCGTCGTCTATCGCGGAACGAAGCTGCCGGACCTCAAGGGGGCGTACATCTACGGCGACTGGTCCACGGGCCGCATCTGGGGCATTCGCCATAACAAGGGCAAGGTCACCTGGCACAAGGAACTGACCGACACGCCCTCGTCGATCACCGGCTTCGGCATCGACAGCAAGGGCGAACTGCTCTTCGCCGATCACGGCGGCGGCGCCTACTATCGCCTGGAGCCGACGCCGAAGGACGAGAACCCGCCTGTTTTCCCAAGAAAGCTGAGCGACACGGGGTTGTTCCTCTCCGTCAAGGATCATGTCGTGCAGCCGGCCCTGATCCCGTACTCCGTCAACGCTCAACTCTGGTCCGACGGCGCGGCCAAGGATCGCTTCATCGGCATTCCCGGCGACGGCCAGATCGACTACACGGCCTCGCGCGGCTGGAACCTCCCCGATGGCAGCGTCCTCGTCAAGACGTTCTCCCTTGACCGCGAGGCCGACAATCCCGCCAGCCGGCGGCGCATCGAGACGCGGCTGCTGCTACGACAGCAGGGCGAATGGGCCGGCTACACCTATCTCTGGAACGACGAGCAGAGCGAGGCGACGCTCGTCGATAAGGCGGGCCTCGATCGCGCTTACACCATTCGCGATCCCAAACTTGCGAGCGGCTCGCGGACGCTGACGTGGCACTATCCGAGCCGGGCCGAGTGCATGGTCTGTCACAGCCGGGCGGCCAACTACGTCCTCGGTCTCTCGACCATGCAGATGAACAAGGTCCACGATTACGGCTCGGCGAAGGTCAATCAACTCGCCGCCCTGGAGAAGCTCGGCGTCTTCCGCGTCAACCTTCTCGAAGACCTCGGCGAGGTGAAGGGACATCTGCGGAACTTGCGAAACGACGTGCAGCGCGTGCCGGGCAAGGCCCTGGAGGCGTTCGCGCCGCTGATGCCGGAACCGCCCGCGTTCGCGCGGCGGCTGGCGGGGTACCTGCGCGGCCTCTTCGACGAAGGAATTGGGCGCGTTGAAGGAGAACTGTACAAGCCGCTCGACTGGGTCGAAACGACTTTGCGGACGAAGATTCAGTACAGCACAACGCTGCCGAAAAGCGTCGGGGAATATGGACGCCTCGTCGATCCCTCGGACGCGACGCAGACTGTCGATGCGCGGGCGCGGTCGTATCTGCACGCCAACTGCGCCCAGTGCCACGTCGAAGCGGGCGGCGGCAATTCGCTGATGGAGTTGGAGTTTCACCAGCCCCGGAGCAAGATGCGCGTGGTCGGCGTCAAGCCGCTGCACCATACGTTCGACGTTCCCGGCGCGAAGCTAATCGAGCCGGGCCAGCCCGAGAAATCGACGCTCTATCTGCGAATGGCGCGGCGGAGTCCGGGTCAGATGCCGCCGCTGGCGACGACGCAGGTCGATCGCGAGGCGACGCAGTTGATTCACGACTGGATCAAGCAGATGAAGTGAGGTGGCCCGCTTGCGGCGTAGCGGGAGAGCGCTACGCCGCAAGCGGCAAGACTCAGCGCCACGCGGGGATCACCCCACAGTGAACCAGTGTTGGAACGATCGCGTCCGCTGTCAATTCCGCGTTCGTCAGCCAGGTCCGATATTCCGCCGCGCTGTAGGCGCGGCCTTCGGTGAGGCTGAACAGCGCGGCGGAATAGAGAGCGATCGGCAAGGGACCGTCGAGGGCGTCGTTCAGGAAGACGTCGTGAATCAGCAGACGCCCTCCCACCGGCAGAACAGCGGCGCAGCGGCGAATTAAGGTCTCGCATTCCGGCACGTCCCAATCGTGCAGCACGTTCGACAG
>JBBRIK010001211.1:0-2531 GCA_038221045.1 Gemmatales bacterium | reverse complement strand
TTTGGGGGGCTTTTTGTGTGGGCGCGCCCCGCGCCGGGCGTTTGATATAGCGCCCGCGCCAGCCGCCTCCCCCTCCCGAATCGCCTCGCCCTCCCGGTGAGCCTTCTTCACGAACGGCTTGGCAGGAGCCTCGCCCTCCCGAATCGCCTCGCCCTTCCGCCTTGATGCGTCTCTCTCTCGGCCATCAGAGACGACGGGCACCGGGGCGGGACCAAGGGGGATGATTTCCGATGCGTCGAGGGTGAGCAGTCCCTCTTCGCTCGGAGGCGAGCCATTGTCCGCAGGAACGGGAAGCCGTGTCCCCTCGACATGGAGGAGGACAGCGACGATGAAACGCTGCCCGCCGTTGGCCCGCACCTGGACGCGGCCCAGCAGCGATTCGCCGGGCTGCGCCGGCACTGAGGGGACCAGCAACTTGATTTTCGCTGACTTGCCTTTTCCGGAGACTGTGCCGATGTGCAGCCAGGGAGCTTCGCTGATCGCGTGAGCGAAAACGGCTCGATTCTCGTCCGTACTCACCTTGATCGTGTGTTCGAGTGCCGCACCGGGCCGGCCTCGCAGTTTGACCATCAACTCGCTGACGTCAACGCGAGGCGGCGTGGTCACCCCCAGCGCCTCGAAGAACTGCTGGATGGCCCCGACGCCGGACGCTTGCGGTCCTTGAATGGGATAGTCCCAGCCGTTGGCCTCGTACCAGCGTTTGACCGTGCCGTTCTCGAAGAGACAGGCCGCCTCCTGCGGCGCGGCCTTCGCCTTCTCGGCGAGCTGGCGCGGCGTGGCCGCGCCGGCAAGCGCGCCCTCGGGAAACACAATCGACGCATACTCGGCCCGGACGATGACTGTGCGATTCCCGCCGTTCGACGTGATGACGAGCCGGCCCTCGGGCATTTTCCCGCCCGCGCGGAGACGCTCGCCGAGGACCTGGAGAGGAAGCAGCAGTTCGCGGCGAAACTCGAAGAGTTTGTCGGACGAGCCGGGCGGTTCGCCGATCATCAGCCACGGAGCGCCGTCGCTCACGATTCGCCCGTGGAGGATGCCCATCCCCTCGTTGACGAGACGAAGCGTCAACTGGCGATTCTCCGAACGTCCGACGCGGCCGAGGTTGACCTCGTCCGGCTGGGTGTGCAGTTTCGGCGGCTGGCGAGCGCTGCTGGGCAGACGCGCGAGGAAGTCATCGAAGGCGCGATCGGGAGTGGCTGCATGGCGAGCCTGGATGGCAAGGCGTGCGAGGTCGCCCCTGCCGATCGTACCGAGGAAGCCGCCGAGGAAGCCATCGTGGAGAAGCCCTTCTGCCTCGTCCCAATGTTCCTCCGCGGCGAGGACGAGTTCGTCGAAGTTGTGGCAGACCCGCCCGGACGGGAAGACGAACGGCGACAGAAACAGGACGGAGCCGCTCTCCAGCGGCGCAGTACCGTCCTCGTGGCCTCCAAGTGCGAGTCCGTCGAAGTGACAGTACATCGCCCCGGAAGGGTTGACGCGGCCGCAGCGAGAACAGACCAGGATCTTCATCGCCGCCATTCGCTGTAGCGCAGCAGATAGCTGCCGATCTGGATGAGATCGCCGGCGCGCAACGAGCGCGGCCCGGCCAGACGCTCACCATTGACGAAGGTGCCTGTCTGGGTACCCGCGTCACTCAACACATATCCGGCGTCCTGTCTTTCGAGACGAGCGTGAACCTGCTCCACGCTGCGGTCGCCCGCCAGGCCGATGTCGCAACCGTCCGCGCGTCCCAGCGTCAACAATGGACGCGACAGGATTAACTCGCGTCCCTCGCACGCGCCTTCCTCAATGCTCAACCAGGCTTCGCGGCCCCGCACGAGGGCCAACGCAATCAGCAGGCCCAGCATCATTCCCAGGAAGCCGCACCCCGCCGCGCCGGGACTCCACAGTGTCTCGACAGGCTTGCTGGCGAAGACCGAGGAGAGGAGCGAGCGCAAGCCGAGCCACAACAGCCCGCCGGCCAATCCGCCAATCGCCCCACCCGTCAACCCGGCGAGGACTTTTCGCCGAGGACCGGCAGCGTCCTGTCCATCGCTCAGACACAGCAGCAGATCGAACAATCCGGGCGCGGACCCGAGCGTGAGGCCGGTGAGAGTCCAGCCGAGGCTCGCTCCGAGCCAGGGAGCGAAGCCGTGAATTGACTGGCCGATCAGGCAGCCGAAGAACCCTCCGGCGCTGCCAACGACGCCGCACAACGCCAGACGCTGAGCGGCCTGGCTCGATTGACGGACTGAGGAGTTACAGACAACGTCGGCCAATCCGAGGGTGAGCGACAGACACGCCCCGACGCACAGTCCTCGAACACCCGAGGCAAGCAGGACGTTGGCGCTGGGCGTCAGACTGCCCATCGCCCAGCCGAGCAGCCCGCTCGCGGCCCCGCCGGCGGCGCAGTAGTAGACAAACAGGCGGAACGACACGACGATCCCTCGGACTCGAACAACTCCTCCATCTTGAAGGAGGGGTGTGCGGGAGGCAAGAGGTTTTCGAGGGCAGCCCGATGTGAACCTTTCTCGCGTTGGAAGGGTCTGTCG
>JBBRIK010001210.1:0-2532 GCA_038221045.1 Gemmatales bacterium | reverse complement strand
GATGTCAGACAAGGACGAGGCTGCCGGAAAGTGGGCCGTCGAGGTGCTCACCTGGCTGATCGCCGAGAACGAGGGCCGCTCGTTTGAATCGGGGAACGCCAGCAGTGCCCCGCTGATCTTGCCCGTCGTCCTCGAAGGAGTGCGCCACCCGGTCCTGGCCGTGCGCCTTCGCATGGTGAAGCTGTTTGGCGAGGTCCAGTTTCGCTGGGCGCCGCGGGAGGAGACCAACTTCTGGATCGCCGAGGCACTCGCCCGGTGTCTGAAGGACGAGAAGAAAGACGTTCGGCTCGCCGTCGTTCCGGTCCTCCGCCGCTACGAACCACCCCGGTTGCCGTACGAAGCGCGCATTGCCGCGGCGCTCCTCCCGCTTCTGAAAGACGAGGACAGTGACACTCGTCTGCGTGCCATCGGGGCGCTGGGCGAGATGCGCTCTCCGCCGGCGACGGTGAGGGAGGCCCTCGCCGGGCTGCTGCGGCACAAAGATACGGCCATGCGCCGGGCCGTGGTTGCGTCACTGGCCAAACTCAACAACCTCTCTCCGGAGACGCTCGCCGGCCTGATGGATGCCCTGAGCGATGAGGACAAGGGGACGCGCGAGGCAGCGGCAACGGCGCTGGCCGGATCGGGAGCGGGCGCCCTTCCTCTGCTCCTCAAGGCGCTGCAGTCTCCCCAGGCGGACGATCGATCCAGGGGCATTGCGGTCCGCGGCCGCATTGGTCCACCGGCCGCGGAGACGCTGGCGGCGTTGATTGACGCCCTGGGAGACGGAGACAAGAGCGTGCGCGAGGCGGCCGGGGCCGCGCTGGCGGGCCTGGGCGAGGCAGGTGTTCCGCTGCTGGTGAAGGCGCTGCGCTCGCCCCAGGCGGAGAATCGAGCGAGGGCGATTGCCGCTCTGGGGCGCATTGGCCCTCCCGCCATCCCTTCTCTGGTGACGGCGCTGGACGACAAGGACATCCTGGCTCGTCTGGGGGCTTGCCAGGCTCTTGGGTCGATCGGCCCCAGGGCGGCGCCGCTGTCCGCAATGGCCCTTCGACGGGCTTTGAAGGACGACGACGCGGGGGTGCGCAAAGCCGCGGCGGAAGCGCTGGCCCTCGTCGCGCCGGGTGAAGGAATGCGCTAGACGTGCTGCCGGGAGAAACCCTGACGATGACGGCGAACCTGCTGGGGCTTTGCTCCTTTTTAGACCGGAATCATCTCTTTTCGTGTGATTCCGGTCTAAAGCGTTTTTATCCAGGCCGAACCATCGACAGGATGTTCGGGTCGTCGTTCGTGGTCACTTCGTCATCATGCCAGAACTCGGCCTCGATGCCAAGTTCGCATTGCGACAGAATCACGCGGGTCAGGTTGTAGCAGATCAGCTTCGCGAGAACTTCGTTCGTCTTGGCCGTCTCCGAACGGCTGCGGACGTTGTCGCCGAACTTCCGCTTGACGGCGGAGAAGACGGATTCGACCATCGACCGCTGATGGTAATGGTCAAGGAAGTCCTCGCGCCGGTAGAGGTAGTAGTGATACATCTTCTCGAACAGCCCGCCGATGCCGCCTGTTGTCGATGACTTCGGGGCGATGAACGGCATAGCGCCGACGGCGTGAATCGCATCGACGTTCTCGCCAGAGAGATAGCCCTTGTCGGCGGGAACCTCGCGGACGGTGAAGTTCTTCGCGGTGGCGTTGACCAGTTCGGGGAGGATCGGCGAATCGTTCGTGTCGCGCCCGTAGATCGCTGCCGACGTAATGATTCCCGTCTGGCAACCCACGATCAGATGCACCTTCACCCAATCCTTACCGGAGCGCTCGCGCCCGTACTTCTCATCGAACCATTTCACGAATTTTGAGACGCTGAAGCCGCTACTGTCCGGGGCGAACCTCGTCTCGATAGCCCGCATCGGCAGAGCGCTCCGCTCAAGGATCGTGTGCAGATACGGCGTCATCTCCGCCAGGTCCATGAAGCAATTGACCTTGTTGGAATGCAGCGGACGCGACAGGAAGCCGTCCTCAACGGCATCGTCGATGTTGGTTCCGCATCTTCGGCTACTGAAAGTGCTGTACACCTTGTAGCAGACGGCGAAGAGACGATCAGCAAGCGGAACGGGCGTGCGGCCCTTGCCAGTGCGCAGCGGCTCCGGGATGCCGTGGCAAAGGTCGTGGAGCAAGACCTTGACGCGGTGTCCCTCGATGCGCTGGTGGAGGTTGTACGCAGGCCAGTCCTTCTGCGCGTATGTCTTGCGCTTCGGCACTTCATCGCAGACGATGACGGGCGATTTTGCCCTGCCGTCACGTTCGGCCACGATGCGAACGGCCATCGAGTGTTTGCAAGGCGAGCGTCGAAGAGTCCAGTCTTCGCAAGTGCATGTATCGGCTTCCGGCATCAGGCCAAGAACAACGCGGTACTTCGCGGAACTCGACTGCGACGGCACAACCCATGCGTCTTTGTCGAAGACGATGCGAAATTTTGCCGCGATTTCCAACGCCTTCAGTTCGCGCATATCCATAGGAGGCTCCACGACTTGCATTCATTTACCTCCTTTCAGTGTA
>JBBRIK010001209.1:0-2534 GCA_038221045.1 Gemmatales bacterium | reverse complement strand
GGTAGAATGAACGACAAGCATGACAACCACTCGCCGCGAAGGATCTCTCCATGCTCAGCCGGGCCGCACATCAACTCGTCGATCGCCGTCGCTTCCTCTCCAGTCTCGCCTCCGGCGTGGGCGGCATCGCGCTGGCCACGCTGCTCAACGAACAGGGACTGCTCGCGGCTCAGCCTGACAGCCCCCTCACTCCGCGCAAGCCGCACTTCACGCCGAGGGCAAAACGCGTCCTGCATGTCTTCTGCGTCGGTGCAGTCAGCCACATCGACACGTTCGATCACAAGCCGGAACTGGAGAAGCGTCACGGCCAGCCGATGCCGGGCAGCGACAAGCTCGTCACTTTTCAGGGCGCCAACGGCAACCTCGTCAAACCACTCTGGCCCTATCGTCCGCGCGGCCAGAGCGGCAAGCAGATCTCTGACCTTGTGCCACACCTGGGCGAGCTGGCCGACGAGATGTGCTTTGTCCATTCGATGACGTCGAAGACGAACACGCACGGTCCCGGCGAATGTCACATGTCAACCGGCTTCGCAAACGAGGGCTATCCCAGCATGGGAGCGTGGGCCAGTTTCTCGCTGGGAAGTGAGAACCAGAACCTGCCCTCGTATGTCGCGATTCCCGATACGCGAGGCGTGCCGCAGCAAGGCCCGTCCAACTGGACCAATGGCTTTCTGCCTGCCGCCTTTCAGGGGACCGCGTTCAACGCCGACTCGCCGATTGCCAATCTGGCGCGGCCAGCCCCTCTCAGCGGCGACGCCGACTCGGCCACGCGCGATCTGCTCCGTCTGCTCAATGACGAGCATCTGCGGAAACATCCCGAGGATACGGAGTTGACCGCTCGCATCGCCTCTTACGAACTGGCCGCCCGGATGCAACTGAGCGCTCCGGAGGTCAGCGATCTAGCGCGCGAGACGCCGGCGACGCGCTCCCTCTATGGCCTGGACGACAGGAACCCCCTCCTGGCGGGCTTTGGCCGCAACTGTCTGCTGGCGCGCCGGCTGCTCGAGCGCGGTGTGCGTTTCGTGACGCTGTTCAACGGCGCGTTCGCGATGGGCGAGGGCGTCCTGAACTGGGACAGCCACAAGACCATCAAGGCGGATTACGCCCGGCATGGAGAGATCCTCGACAGGCCGCTGGCCGGACTGCTGAAGGACCTGAAATCGCGCGGTCTGCTCGACGATACGCTCGTAATTTGGACGACGGAGTTTGGGCGCATGCCGACGTTCCAGAAGAACACGATGGGCCGCGACCACAACAACCAGGGCTTCACCTGCTGGCTGGCCGGCGGCGGCGTTAAGAAGGGGTACAGCCACGGCGCGACGGACGAGTGGGGTCACAAGGCAGTCAAGGATGTGCAGACCGTCCACGATTTCCATGCGACGGTGCTGCACTTGCTCGGCCTGGATCACGAGAAGCTGACGTTCTACCACAACGGCATCCAGCGTCGTCTTACGGACGTGCATGGCCACGTCATCAAGGATGTGCTGGCCTGAGGAGATAGCTATGCCGTTACTCGATCACTTTCACCCACCCCTCAGCACCCAGAGGCACTGGGAATCGTTTCACGCGAGTTGGGCCGTGAAGCTCGCCGACACGTTGACCGAACAGGTGCTTCCTCCTCATTTCATCGCGGAGGCAGTCGTGCATATCGGCCCGAGTGTCGAGATCGATGTGGCAACGCTGGAACGGTCCCCTGAACGAGAGATTACAGGCAATGGAACGGGAACCCTCGCCGTTTCCTCGCGGGTGTGGAAGGCGACAGCTCCGTCTCTGGAGATCCCAGCGACTTTTCCGAACACGTTTGAGGTGCGGGTCTTCAACATCGAAGGAGGCCCCCGTCTTGTCGCAGCGATTGAACTGGTAAGCCCAGGAAACAAGGATCGGGCCGAGGAGCGTCGAGCCTTTTGTGTGAAATGCGCGAGCTATCTGCATGAGGGCGTCTCTCTGGTGACAGTGGACGTCGTGACGACCCGGCGCGCGAACCTGCACAACGAAATGATGCGTCTGATGGAAGTGGGAGCGTCTTTTGAGCTGACTGGCGAGCAATCGCTGTACGCGATGGCCTATCGTCCGGTGCGGCGTGACGAGAAGAACCTGATCGACGCCTGGACGTTCCCTCTCGCCCTGGGGCATGCTTTGCCGGTCATGCCGCTCGCGCTGGGCGGAGACCTCGTGGTGCCGGTGGATCTGGAATCGGCGTATGTCGAGGCGTGCCGCAAGAAGCGCTTGTTCTGAGAGAAGTTTTTTCTGAGCAGCCTCTTGCGTTGGAGGCGGTGAGGGAGTAATATTCAAAAAATTGCGGGATTGGCCTATCGGTTGGGCACTAGCTTCCCAAGCTAGCCAGACGGGTTCGACTCCCGTATCCCGCTCTTGAGACCCTCGCGATGGCGAGGGTTTTTCGCTTCCGGCTCGGTTGACCGAACCGAGGAAGCTCGCTAGGATATCGCTATCTCGAAGGCCCCTTAGCCAAGCGGTAAGGCAGTGGATTGCAAATCCGCCATCCCCGGTTCGAATCCGGGAGGGGCCTCTTTCAT
>JBBRIK010001208.1:0-2536 GCA_038221045.1 Gemmatales bacterium | reverse complement strand
GGCAGGAGTGTCCGAGCCGCCCTGGATGTTGCCGGGGAACAACTCGACGCCGGTGAGCAGACAACCCATGCCGCGCATGTGGGCATCGCCGTCGCCGCGGACCTTGTCACAGACGCCGTTCAGGATCAGCGTGCGTGCCTTGAACGGCTCCAGCGGTTGGAGGCTCGCCTTGAGCGTGAATTTCGCGCCCTCCTCGTCGGGCCAGAAAGCGCCCGGCACGACCCCATTGGGGCTGAACATCACCACCAGGCGCTGCTTGCGCTGAGCCTGGTTGGCGAAGCCAAGGCTGGGAAGGTTGAGGACGAACGGCAGCGCGGCGGCACCGATGCCGAGGTCGCGGAGGAAGTCGCGGCGGGAGTGAGTGCGGATCATGGAATAGGCTTCCGAAGATGACGAGGCATGCCCAGGCTTGCGCTGTGAATGAGGGTGGATGGAGGAGGGATGTAGTGAATCGGAGTCTGTTTTCTCCCCTGCAGTGCGGCGGTAGCCATCACCTCGACCACGAGCTTACGGATATTGTAGTGGGCGGCGGCGAACGATACACGCAAATCCTGCGACGTGCGCGGACCATAGGCGCGGATGGACTGCTGCACCAGATGATGGAACAACTGCTCGACAAATGCGGCATGGACCTCCTCACTGGACGCCAGGAACTTCGCCAGGTCGCGGACGCCGGTGAAGGCCACCTTCTTGCCGCTCCGGGTCTGGTAACTGCCCGCCGCATTGATCGGCCGCGAGTTGTCTTTCTCCCGATAGCGCCCGACGGCGTCGAAGCGTTCCAGCGTGAACCCGAGCGGGTTGATGACGGCATGGCAGGACATGCAGTTGTCCGGCTTCGTTTGTAGGGTCACTCGTTCCCTCGTCGTCAGTGAAGGATGCAGGTCGGCGGCGAGGGGCGTGAAAGCTTCGGGAGGCGGCCGAAGTGAAACGCCCAGCACTCCGCGAGCCAAGAAGACGCCGCGGTGGATCGGCGAACTCTCCGCGGTGTAGGCGAACCTTGTCATCTGATAGGGATGAGTGAGGACGCCGGCTCGCTCCGGCGCGTTGAGTTTCACCTTCTGAAACCCCGCGTCAACTGGCAGATCAGCTCCGTAAAACCTGGCGAGCCGGCCATTCAGATACGTCTCGTCCGCCAGCAGGAGTTGCCGGAAGTCGGAACGCTCGCTCCAGACCACGTCATCCAGGAATAGCTCCAACGAGGTTCGCAGGTCGGCGAGAGTCGCCGCGTCGAAACCGGGAAACCGTTTCGGGTCCCTGACAATGTCGGCGACCTGATCGATCCTCAGCCAGTGGAACAGGAACTCGCGCACTTTCGTCCGTGCGCGGAGGTCGCCGAGCATCCGTTCGGCCTGGGTTGCCACCTGTTCGCGGGTGCTGAGCTTGCCAGCGGCCGCGGCTTCCAGCAACTCCTTGTCGGGCAGCCCATCCCACAGCCCGAAGGACAGCCGCGCGGCCACATCGTATCCATCCGGCTCGCCGTTCGCCTCACGATAGAGAAAACGCGGCGACTTGAGGACCAGCAGCACGACTCGCTTGACGGCCAGGTCCGGATCGGCCACCGCCTCGAACTGACGCTCGACGGATCGTTTCTGGTCGTCGGTCAGGGGCCGGCGAAACGCGCGCTCGGCGAATCGCCGGGCGAAGTCGCGCAGGCGTTGTGTCCTGTCCACGGCACCCTCGCGCGTACCGGCCAGCTCGTTCAGCCGGGCCGCGACGTATCCGGCAGTCTCGATGGCCGCATCCGTCGTGGCCTGGTCCCACTCCTTCGACACCGTTGTACCGCGCTCCCAGCCGTAACTGCGGTCGTCTGGTGGGAAGGGAGTGCTGACGGCAAAGGTCTCGGGAAAAATGACCGGCGACAGGTTGCGAGTCGGGATGACCTCTGTCACACGATGCGGCAGTTTCCATTCGAGCCGGATCGAAGACTTCGTCGGCGGCGGTTTGGGCTTGTTCTTCGAGTCATCGACTCCTTGCTTGGCCTTGGAATACTCCAGGCGAAGCGGGTAGACACGTCCGCCGATGAGGAACATCGACCCACGGTACTCGGTGTCGCTGCCCGACTTCACCCAGGCATCGATCAGAGGCCGGCGCAGGTCGTTGAGCCAGAGCCGGGCGGCGTGCTCGGTGCGGATCGTGAACTCGTACTCTCCCGTCTCCGAGGCCAGCACGGAGCCGGCCCAGCGGATGGAGAATTCATGCGGTTCGATCTTCTCGGGACTCGGGCTGGCGGTGCCGAAGTCGAAGCGGACTTCCGGATCGACGCGCGTAATCACGCGCGCCTGGTTCTGGAACTCGCGATTCTTAAAATACTCCGCCTTGAGGCCGCGCTGATCGTCCCATCGGCCTGATGAGCGAAAGTGTCCAATCAGGTCAGCGACGGAACTGCGGTACTGGCGGACGGTCAAGCGCGCCAGTTCGATCCGCGGCGGCTGATTCCGCTGGCGAGCGGCCGCGGAGTAGAAGGCATCGTGGATGAACGCGGCAGCCTTCTGGGCTTCCTCGGTCGAAAGTGTGCCGGGCGTGTTCTCGGGCATCG
>JBBRIK010001207.1:0-2536 GCA_038221045.1 Gemmatales bacterium | reverse complement strand
GTTTCGGCCACTTCGGAGCGCCGAACCTTCGGCGCCGAAAGTTAGGCGCTGGGAGTAACATAACGTAACAGCAAGTTGAGACACCAGATACACCGCAACATGGATCGCCTGTCCACTTCTGCCACTCTGTCAGGCTGGCCGAAACGATGATCGCAGCCTATAAATTGCAGTGTAAGATGACCGGGATCCGAGATCCTCCTGACCCTTCAGGTCGGGCAGCCTTCAGGAGTCAACCATGTCATCCTCAGACATTCCTGCCACGTTGCCGCTGAAGCGAGAGCCAGTCTCCAACACCGCTTCCGGGCCAGGCTCTCCGTCGGCCCTAACGAAAACCCTCGACGCCCTGGGGGTTGCGGCATCCACGTCCTCGGGGATTCACCTCCGCGCCCTCGAAGCAGGCCCGGCGGAGAGCAGGGGGCCATCGTCTCCCGCCGCGCCGTTCCTGGACGTATCAAGCCGCTACGAGATGGGGGAATTGATCGGTCGAGGAGGCATGGGAGAAGTGTTCGGCGGTCGGGACGTAGTTCTGGGCCGAGAGCTTGCCCTGAAGGTACTACCGGTCAGCCATGCGCATCGCACGGATTCGGTGGAGCGCTTTCGCGAGGAAGCCCAGATTGGCGGCCAGTTGCAACACCCCGGCGTCGTTCCCGTCTATGAGTTGGGTCAACTCGACGATGGTCGGCCGTATTTTACCATGAAGCTGGTCAAGGGCCAGACGCTGGCGAAACTGCTGGGCGATCGAGCCACTCCCCTGGAGGACCGAGCACGCTTCCTCAAGGTGTTCGAGCAGGTTTGCCAGACCGTGGCCTATGCCCATGCTCGCGGGGTGATCCATCGCGACCTCAAGCCAGCAAATGTGATGGTGGGGGCGTTCGGTGAGGTCCAGGTGATGGACTGGGGACTCGCCAAGGTCCTGGTCGGCGACAAGGTCTCGGGGGGAACCACCGAACAGAATCAGTCTCCCGCCGTCGAACGCCGGCGTGATGCGATCCGGATCGAGGCATCCAACTCGACAGGGTCAGAAACCCGGTTTGGCGAGGTGCTGGGAACGCCCGCGTACATGCCGCCCGAGCAGGCACGCGGTGAGATTGACCGGATGGACGAGCGCTGCGACGTGTTCAGCCTCGGGGCAATTTTGTGCGAACTGTTGACAGGAAAGCCCCCCTACATGGGAGTGGATAGCCTGACGACGCTGCTGAAAGCGCGGGAGGCCGACCTTGGCGAGGCCCTGACCCGGCTCGATCGTTGTGAGGCCGATCTCGATTTGATTGGGCTGGCCCGGCGCTGTCTGGCGGCCGAACCGGGAGAGCGTCCCGTCAATGCCGGCGAGGTCGCACGGGCGCTGGAAGTACACTTCGCCGGCGTCGAGGAAAGAGTTCGCCGGGCCGAGGTCGAGCGCGCTGCCGCCGTGGCGCGTGAGGAGGAAGCGAAGGCGACGACGGCGGCCGAGCGCCGGGCCCGGCGAATGACGGTTAGCCTGGCCCTGGCCGGGCTGCTGCTGGTCGTCGTGGGGGGAGGAGCCGGCTGGCGATTCCAGTCGCAGCGGCTGGCCGCCCAGGCTCGTCAAGAAGAGACGGATCGGAAAACGCTTCTCCTCGTCGAGCAGTCGAAAGGGCAACTCGCAAGCGGCTGGAACAACAACGATGCCGAGGCCCTTCGCGAAGCTCTGGGAACGTCCTCCAAGGCGGTTGAGGTTGCCCTGACCAGCGAGGCGAGTGCGGACGTCGTCGAAACCGCGCGCGAACAACTCAGTGTCGTCGAAGAGACGATGGCTCGTGTGGAAAAGAACTCTGTCCTGTTGCAGTTTCTGCGTGAAGGGACCCAGGAGGCGGAGTATTCTTCCCAGGTCAAGAAGGGTGCAGGAACCCAACAGGAGTTGGTCTATGCTAGCGATGTCGATCATTCAGGAATAAAGGCCTTCAAGGAGTGGGGAATTGACCTGGAGTCTGCTTCTCTGGACGAAGCAGAGTCCTTCATCCGGAAACAACCGGACGCGGTGGTGCGAGAAATCGTGGCCGGGCTGGACGAGTGGATCCTGCTGGTCAAGAAACGGTATGGGGAGAAATCCACCCGGTCGAAGCCAGAGGCGCTGGCCGAGCGGCTGGATCGAGATCCCTTACGGCGAGAGATCCGCCAGTTCCTGGCGAGTACGCCCTTGCGGAAAGAAGCTGCCCTGCTCGAACTAGGAAAGTCCTTGCTGCCCTGGGGTCTGACCGTGCCAACTCCGCCGGGGCCGAATGGCCGCCGGGTGGTTGAGCTGGCTCGCCGGATCGATCTGGCCCACGAGGCGCCGCTAACGATTATCTATCTCGCGAATGCGCTGGAGATCGCTCGCGACCTTCAGGGGGCCGAGGAACTCCTGAAGAAAGCCACGGCGGCCTCACCGGGAGAAGCGGACCTGCACATGGCTCTCGGCCGCCTGCTTAACCACCGCACACCGGCCCGGATCCAGGAAGCGATCGAACACCTTCAGGCCGCCCGCGCCCTGCGGCCGAAGTCAGGCATTCAGCTTGCCTTCGCCCTGGAAAGGGTTGGC
>JBBRIK010001206.1:0-2537 GCA_038221045.1 Gemmatales bacterium | reverse complement strand
ACAACGGTTGCGGCACGACGACGCCACTGACCAGTTTGCCGTAGAAGAACTGCAAACGGAAAGGCGTGTCCACGGTCACACCCTTGACGGCGAAGGCCCACTTGCAGGGAGGAAAGAGCGTGTTGGGGGTGATCCTTACCGCGGAGGCTCCCACCATGGCCACGTTCGCCGCCGTCATCACAGTAAGGATGGCGATGTCAACGATGTCGGTTCCCCAACTCCCCCAGGCGAAAAAGGCCCCTTTGCCGTAGATGAGGTACGGATCGCCGACGGGCCGGCCGGGGAGGGGGAAGCTCATCTGGATGTCGCCGCCGCGAAAGAACTGCGGTTTGTAGATCGGATGCGCTTCCTGGATGGGCACCGGCAAGCACTCGCAGGACGCATGCCTTCTGCGGCCAAAGCCCAGAGCCTGCCCAGGAAGGACCAGGGCAGAAGCCGCCCCGACTCCCAGACCGAGTTGTCTGAGGAAAGCACGTCGTTTCTCGATCATCCGATGGACCTCCAGAGAGGGAGAATTTCCGTCTCATGGCATGATGATCGATCCTCTTCACAAAAGCCAAACGAAAAACTCCCAGATTTCCTATTTTATCTATCTTCAATCGGGTGACTGAGGACGACATTTCGGAACCACGCTTCTCCTTCAAAGACAAAGAGTCCCATTCCTCCTTGAGGCGTGAACGTCGCCTGAATGCCCGTCCCATCGAGTGCATTGGCGGTGCGTGTTTCCGCTTCGAGGGTCGAAACGGCCATGAGCAATTCGTTCTCCCAGAAGATCTGGGTGCGCTCTGGATCGACTGCAATGAGCAGGCGCCGCCACTGGCGGTACTGTCCTCCGTCAGCTAGCTTCAGGATGGGCGTTTTGAGGGCGACCTTGGCGACATGCCGGGGATGAGGCGGTTGCTCTCCGAGCCGGGCCACCCCGACGCGGCGATGGATTCCTTCGGCGGGACGGAGGCGCTCGTTGAAGCTTACCCCCCAGTAGGTCTGATAGGCCCCTGGGCCGGCGGGGACAGGATAGCGAGCACCGGCGAAGTAGAGTCCCGCCGACTTCTCGGCTGTCCCCTTGCCGAGGAGAATCTCGGCGCTCAAGGTGTAATGCCTGAAGCCCGCAGCCGGACGCAGTTCCTGGAGACAGATCCCTTCCGCTTCGCAGAAGAAGTGCTTCTCGGGTTCGCCGAGCGACTGAAACTTTTTGTCCGCGAAGAGAAGCCGCAAATGCCGGGGCGGACCCACAGCGGGAATCAGAACGATCTCTTCGCTCTGCTTCTTCGGCGTATCCTTGGTCGGATCCGTCCCTTCCGAGTGGAAGAGCGTGCCGGCGGTCACGCCGGTCACCCCGAAGAGGGCAGCGGCGGCCAGGAAGGCCCGCCGCCGATACCAGCGGGACGGCCCTCCCGTGATGGGAAGCCCCTGCTGGTAGCGTTCGAGGTCGGCCGCGAGCGACGTGGCCGAGGGATAACGCTGCTGGGGCTTCTTCTCCAGACATTTCAGCACGATGGATTCGAGAGCGGGACTCAGGTCCGGACGGAGGGTCGTGGGCCGGGGCGGGGCTTCCTTCAGGACCAGGGTTCGGACGGCCTCGCCGCTGTCGGCCGTGAAGGGTCGCTGGCCGGTCAAAAGCTCAAAGAGCATGACTCCCAGCGCCCAGACGTCCGTCGCGGGACCGAATTCCGAAGTCTGGCCGCGCGCTTGCTCGGGTGCCATGTAGGCCGGCGTGCCCATGACCGTGCCGGTTTGGGTCAGGTCTTCGCCCCCATCGAGGAATCGCGCCAGGCCGAAGTCGCTGACGTGCGGGTGGGACTCCGCATCGAGCAAGATATTTCCCGGTTTGAGATCGCGATGGAGGATGCCCTGGGCATGGGCATGGGCGACGGCCCGCGCCACCTGGATCATCAGGGTGATGACCTGGTCTCGATTGGCCTGGAAGCGCGGCAGATGATCGGCGAGGCTACCCCCGGAAAGATACTCCATGGCGTAGTAGGGACGGTTCTGATCCTTGCCGACCTCGAAGATGGGCACGATGTGCGGATGATTCAGACGCGCCGCCGCACGCATTTCGCGATCGAAACGCTGGGCCTGCTCGCGAGGCGTGGACGAATCGGCCCGCATTGTCTTCAGGGCGGTAAGGCGTCCAAGGGTGGTATGCCGCGCCTTGTAGACGATGCCCTGGCCGCCGCGCGCCAGTTCCTGAAGCAGTTCATAGGACCCAATCCGGCCCTGGAGAGCCGGGCAGGAGAGGCCCTGCGCATCGTTTCCCGTCTCGGTGACCTGTTGCGCATGGGGAGCGCCCGGAGGGTCCTCCTGGGGCCGAGTCGGTTGTTGGCCGAGGGGGACCTCCGGACGAGAATCCCGCAGTTCCTCAGCACTCCGACCGGGCTGTTCAGTAGGGGCAAGTTGTGGCTTCACGGGTTGCTGAGCGCCTCCGGGGTCGCGAGAGCGGGCATGACGATTATTCTGACCAATGAGGGGACGAACCGCAACGGAAATGAGAACCTTCTGAAAGACGTCCAAGAAAAGGTGTCAGGAACGAATGGCAC
>JBBRIK010001205.1:0-2537 GCA_038221045.1 Gemmatales bacterium | reverse complement strand
GAGAGCTTGCAAGTCATTGCGCTCCATCGCCTCGGCGCCTTCCTGGAATTGCTTCTGGGCCACCGCCATCATGTTCAGGTCGGTGAACTTCTTGTAGAGCAGCCCGAGTTGATACTTCCAGAACTCGACCGAGCGCACCAGGACCTTGAAGGCCAGGTCGGACACCGCCTCATGCTTGGCCTGGGCGATATGAATGTCGCCCCGGTCCAGGGCAGTATAGAACTCGTCCACCAGCGCTTTCAATTCTTCCAACTGCTCGTCGGAATCGAGGATCTTGCGAGTGCTTGTCGCCCTCTCCTCGAAATCGGTCTTGAGCTTCTCGACGAGGGCCTTGCCCTCAACCCGGTCTATCTGGCGCGTCATCAGCCGCACCATCTGATCGGCCAGCTCGACGGAATCCCGGTCTCCCTCGGCGATGAGCTGCTCGACCTCGCGGACCCGGCCGTCCAGATCCTCGCCGCCGCTCGCTTCGAGCTGGTCGGCCTGCTGCTCCAGTTGCTTGAGCCGATCGACCTGTTCGCCCAGCCCGCGCGCCACCTGATCGGCGTCCTTGCCTTCCATGCGGAACAGGACGATCTGATCGAACCACTGATCGAGCAGTGGGACGTAGCCCCGCGCGGTGGTTCGCGAGAACTCGTCCACCGTCAGCGTGACTTCGATCTCCGCGCCCGCGGGCAGGTCGCGGGCAATGTGATCGGCGTGAATGCACAACACGCCGATGATGTTGTTGCGGTCGGCGCGATCGCTTTCGCCCTGCACCAGCGGCACCTTCACCGCGTCGCCGGATTGGCCGCGCGGCAAGGGGATCGTGGTCGCATGGGTCACCGTGTTGCGCGCGGGCAGGACAGCGCCTTTCCGCAAGTACCAGGCGACCGAGTTGTCGGCGAGCATCACGCCCACGGACTGCGACAGCGGCGGCTTGGCGACGCTCATTCCATGCAGGATCGAGAAGGAGGAGGGCTCGCAGGGGATCGTCTCCGTCCCTCGGAGGGCCTCGACGTGGAACGGGTTCAGTTCGCCCTTGCGCAGTTTCAGGGAAACGGCGAAGGTATCGCGGCCCTGAAGAGCGATGGCTCCCGAATCGAACTCGCCGTCGTGGCGGCGGACGCGCAGCGCCAGGCCGTCCAGGCTGTCCTTCGTCGTGACCCGGCCGACGAGTTTGGGACTGGGGTTGGTCGTCATCGGTTCGTATTCGAGTTCGAGCATCACCGTTCCGCCGGCTCGCTCGCCGCCGCTGCCGCGCAGGGTCGCCGGCCGCTTCTGGGTGGCGGCGAACAGGGCGGCGCCGGCCGCGACGATTGTGGTCGGGTCCATCACATGCCGCGCTTCCAGGCCTAACTCGCGTTCGAGGAGGACGGGAAGACAGGGCGTTCGCGTCGGCCCACCCACCAGGACGATCCCTTTCAGTTCGGACGCCTTCAGGCCATTGCGCCCGAGCAAGGTCTTGCACAGGGCGATGGTCCGCATCACCGTCGGCACGATCAGCGATTCGAGCAGATCGCGATCGACGGGCAGGCTGACGCTGGCGAAGTCGCCCGCCGGAGTTCGAGCAAGGTCGGTGATGGTGAACTGTTCCTGGCCCTGCTCGGAGAGCCGCACTCGCACGCGCTCGGCCTCGGCGCCGAGACGGGCGAACGCTTCCGCGAGGGAGGGATCGGTGCGGCGGAATTCGCCGAGCCGGCCCTCCTGCCGGATCTGCTCGGCCGCCCAGCGGGCCAGGAGGCGGTTGAAATCCTTGCCGCCGAGGTGGTTGTCGCCGTCGTGGTCGAGCACCTGCAAACGTCCGGCACGAGCGCGGACGAGAGAGACGTCGAAGGTGCCGCCGCCGAGGTCGTAAACCAGCCAGTGTCCATCGCGGGCATGGCCGGCCCCGGAGTGAGCCATGGCGGCCGCGATTGGCTCCTGAAGCAAGGGAGCGTGTTCGATGCCGGCCAGGGCGGCTGCCTGCCGGGTCGCCTCGCACTGGGCGAGTTGGAACATGGCCGGGACGGTGATGACGGCGGTCCGCAGCGGCCCACCCTCGAAGGGCTCCGCGCGTCGAGCCAGGACACGAAGCACCTCCGCGGACAACTCCACGGAGGAGAGCGAGCGGCCGGCGGCGGGGAAGGTCGTCGTCTCGGCGGTCCCCATCTGGCGTTTGAACTCGATCGCCGTGTTCGCGGGATCGGTGGCGCGGAGGGCTGCCGCCGCCGCGCAGATGATCTAACTGCCATCGGGCCGGACGTGAATGGCCGAGGGCAGGAGAACGCTTCCGTCGGCCGCCGCGAGCAGTCGCGGGCTGATCCCTTCCTGCAGGGCGATCGCCGAATTGCTTGTCCCGAGATCGATGCCGAAGTCAATCGTCGCGCGCATTCTTGTCCCCTTCCGCACCGCGTTTGTCGTCCCTCATGCCAACTGGAGAGTAAACTTATCGCTGAGCCGAAGGGTGTCTCCGTCCTTCGCGTCGGTGTCGGCCGCCATGTCGCCGGGAACCAGCCGGCCGGCCTTGCCCTCGTAGGCGAGCAGGAGCGTGCCGTCGCGGGCGTCGGGGCTGAGGA
>JBBRIK010001204.1:0-2540 GCA_038221045.1 Gemmatales bacterium | reverse complement strand
ACGAAGCTCTACCAGGCGCTTCGCGAAGCGGACCGCCGCAAGGATGAATTCCTCGCAACGCTGGCCCATGAACTTCGGAACCCCCTGGCCCCGCTCCGCAATACTCTGCAAATCCTCAAGATGCCTGCCGTCGATGCCGAGACGGTCGAGCGGTCGCGAGACATGATGGAGCGTCAAGTACATCTTCTCGTCCGGCTGGTGGACGATCTCCTGGATGTGTCGCGTGTGATGCGGGGAAAGATCGAACTCCGCAAAGAAAACGTCGAACTTGCGGCAGTGGTGGCTCGCGGGGTTGAGACGGTGCAGCCCCTCATCGAAGGGCAGGCGCATGAACTGAGCGTCCGACTCCCGTCTGAATCCCTGCCTCTCGACGCCGACCCCGTGCGCCTGGCGCAGGTCGTCAGCAACCTCCTTACCAATGCAGCCAAGTACACGGAGCGACACGGCCGCCTCGAACTGACCGCTCAACGCGAGGGGAAGGATGCAGTACTGCGGTTTCGGGACAACGGGATCGGCATCGCTCCCGAGATGCTCCCGCGCATCTTCGAGTTGTTCGTGCAAGTGGATCATGCCGCAACCCGCTCCCAGGGTGGGCTGGGCATTGGCCTGACGCTCGTGAAAAATCTTGTGGAGATGCACAACGGAACGATCAAGGCGCACAGCGCAGGGCTGGGAAGGGGAAGTGAGTTCGTGGTGCGGCTGCCTCTCTCGATCCAACGTCTTCCGGAGGAGTCTGGCCCTGAGACGGGACAGAAGGCTCATTCGGCTTCCCCTTCGGGGCTCCGGTTGCTCGTCGTCGATGACAACCAGGACGCGGCCGTCAGTCTCGCCATGCTGCTCAGGATGCAAGGCCACGAGGTCCGCGTAGCTCATGGCGGCCCGGCGGCGCTGGAACTGGCAAGCGGCTACTCACCGGACGTGGTGTTCCTGGATCTCGGAATGCCGGGCATGGACGGCTACGAGGTCGCCCGACGCATACGCCAGCAGCCTGGCCTGGAGAAAGTGGTGCTTGCGGCGCTGACCGGCTGGGGACAACCGGAAGACCGCCGTCGCACGGCGGAAGCCGGCTTCGACCATCATCTCGTTAAACCTCTTGAGCCGAAGGCACTGGACAACGTGTTGGCTGGCTTCAAACGAAAAACGATTTAGGAGCGATCGGAGAGATGGCCCGGCGCAGTCTTTGCTGAGAACTCTGGGAGTTGCCTGAGATCGGGGCGACGACCGGAGGCGTCTCACGATATGGCGCAGCATACTTCGTCGTCCAGTGAACCGCAGGAGTTGGCGCGATGAGCCGGCCGGCCTTCGATTATTCGCTGGACTTCAAGAACCTTGACTTCCGCCAGCACCCGGAGCTTTACCGTATCGGCAAGGGAGAGCAGGGCGTCCTACTCATTGAGCCTTACAAGGGAGAGATTCTGCCGCACTGGCGTTTCAAGACCGTCAACGAGGCGAAGAAATCGTCGGCCAGGATTTACCGCATGTTTCTGGCTTATCTGAAGGCGGGTGACTTTCCAGGGGCGGACATGGCCCGGAAGTTCCTTCAAATGGGCTGGACCAGAGCGAGACGCTACGCGAATCACAAGGGCGGCCGCAAGTACGACAAGGACACCGGAGAAGTGTTGCCCAGAGGCGAGGACGCCGAAAAGGCGGCTGCGGCTGCGGTGTTCTACGAACGCTACGTCGCTGCGCGCCAGCATCCCCTCTATGTTCGCTTGAAGAAGGAGCATCAAGTCAGGTACGAAGGGCAATCCGTCTGATTTACGACTTCGTATCGGCCAGAGACCGTTGAATGGCTTCCTGAATGCCCATCGGGCGGATCGAAAACACGTCTAGCGCCTTGGTATCCCGGACGACGGTTGGGTTCCTCAGCCCCTCGATCAGGTGCCGCCCGACCTCGAAGGCCGTGGGCGTCACCAGGGCCAGCCACAGGCTGGACAGGTACGGAGTCAGCACCGGCACCGAGATCAGCCAGCGCCGCAACCCCTTCTGCCGGGCGTACTCCCGGATCAGGTCGCCGTAGCTCACGACATCCGTGCCGCCCACCTCGATGATGCGGCTCGGACCCGCCGGCAAGTCCTTCACCGCCAGCAAGTAGGCCAGCACGTCGTCCACGGCGATGGGTTGCGTTGGCGTCGAGAGCCAGCGGGGGCAGAGCATGACCGGCAACCGGTCGGTCAGCGCCTTCATCAACTGGAACGACAGGCTGCCGGCTCCGACGACCATCGACGCCCGCAACTCGATAGTTTCGACGCCGGAATCCCGCAGGATCTGGCCGACCTCGTGACGGCTGCGCAGGTGCGGAGAGAGGTGGGGGTCTGCGTCGTCGCCGAGACCGCCCAGGTAAATGATGCGCCGCACGGCGGCTTGCTTTGCGGCCCCAGCGAAGTTCAGCGCCGCTTGCCGATCCTGCTTCTCGAAGTCCTTTGACCCGGACATCAGATGGACGAGGTAGTAGGCTGTATGGACGTCGCGCAATGCCTCGTCGAGCGAGACAGCGTCGAGTACGTCGCCCTGGACGACCTGGGTGCTGTCCTTATCAC
>JBBRIK010001203.1:0-2550 GCA_038221045.1 Gemmatales bacterium | reverse complement strand
ATCCTTCGTGTCCTGGCGCCACTGGCCTCGAAGGAAGAGCGCGAGCAGCAGGCCCGGCGGGTCGTCGCGCGGATCGAGAAGCTGGACGACCCGCTGGCGTGCGTGACGCTCTCGTGGGCGTTGACCGATCTCGCCGCCGGCATCGACGAGGGCCCCGCGGCCCGGCGACTCGTCGAGCGGATGGAGAAGACGGCCGACGCGGATACTCTCCTCGTCCTGTCCGGCATCTTCACGAAGGAGCAGGGCTTTCCCGTGGACGGGGCGGCCCGGCGCCTGGCCGCGATGCTGGGAAAGCCCGCGACCCCGGACGTCTTCCTGGCCCTGGCCCGCGGTCTGCGTCCGCTGCTGGATCAGCTCGACCGGGAAGAGGCCGGCCGTCTCGCGGCCCCGGTCGCCGCCCGCGCCGTGGAATTGCTCGACAAGAATGCGACGGACCCGATCGCCGCCGCGCGGGCGTTCGCCCGCCTCGCGGAAGTGCTGCCCGCGAAGGAGCGGGCGAAACTGGCTGCGAATGCCGTTCCGAAGCTGACGCGCGAGGTTGCGCGCACTTCGGACGCGGCGGCGCTGCGGCAGCTCACTGCGGCCCTGACCCTCATGGCGGGCTCCGTGCCGAGAAACGACGCCCACTGGTTGAGTGAGCCGGTCGCCCGCCTGCACACCGAGGCTCTGCAGAAGAATCAACGGCTGCCGGCGACGATCGCGGAGTTGACGGACGCCTTCGACGCTCTGGCGCGAGAGGTGGACGCGGCGCGTGTGGGCGAGCCAGCCGTACGGGTGGCCCGGCAACTGGCGGCGGAGGCGGCGCGGGACACGCCGCTGCGGGTCCCGGAAGCGTTCCCGAGTCTGACGGCGACGCTGGAGACACGGCGGCTGACCGAGCTGCTCCAGTCGCCGCACTGCATCGGCCCGCTGCGCCCGGTCGTGCTGCAGCAGCTGGGGCGGCGCGCCGGCCAGCGCTTTGACTCGACGACAGCATTCGAGGACTGGCTGCGCCGGCAGACCCGCCGCGAGTAGTGGTGCCCCTGCGCTTCTTCAGCAGTTCGAGTGGTGCTCCTGGCCGACCTTCTACGCCAAACTGGGCATGAGGTCGTGAGGCCCGACGACGCTACCACAGTCCTCGCCAGTCATCGGGGTGAGCGGAGTCGAAGACCACCGCAGAGCACTCGCAGTCGTGGTAACCACCCGGATTGAAGACCAGTGTCCCGCCCACGTAATCGTGTCGCGAACCCGAGACGAGGTGCGACTCGTGGACATGGCCAAATAGCCCAATGGCAAAATGCCCTCCTTCCAGGAGAGCGCGAACCGCTCGACTGCCCGCGTGCCTGCCATCCACCCCCAACCTGTCCAGGTTCGTGCCGTAGGGCGGCATGTGGATGGACAGGAGTAGTCGTGAGGCGTCCTGACCCTTCGTCTGAAGGGCCAGGTCCTGGCCGATTTGTTCCTCGCTCCGCTCCCAGTAGCGGTAGCGGAACGGCTTGGAAAGCACGCAGGAATAGCCGAGCACTTGCCCGCGCCCCAGCGGGCATACCCGTCCGTGGAAGTACGACAGCTTGCCGATCCGTTCTTCCGCCAGGAACAGCGCTTCCAGCTCCGCGAAGTCATCGTTGCCGAGCATCACAAACACCTTCATGCCCGCGCCGTGGTAGCGGCGCAGCAGTGGCAACAGCTCGCCGGCGACGAACTCCTCCTGACATTGGCGCAGGAATGCGAAGCTGGAAGGCCACTCCAACAGTGCTTGCGTATCGTCGTCGCTCAAAGCCAGGAACGCCCGCGCCTCCAGGTCGATCACGTAAGTCAGGGAACGCTTGCCATGCTGATCCTCAGTCAGGGAACGCTTGCCATGCTGATCCTCGGGCCGGTAACGGCGTCCCTTCCGC
The DNA here is from genome assembly GCA_038221045.1 of Gemmatales bacterium. Lineage (GTDB taxonomy): Bacteria > Planctomycetota > Planctomycetia > Gemmatales > Gemmataceae > JBBRIK01. Next base: position 673 of record JBBRIK010001203.1, on the reverse strand, counting down.
AGCCGAGACCGGAAGTCATCCACCACCTTTGGGCCGTAACACTCCTCGTGACGCAACACGAACTCGCCGTCGTGCAGTCGAATTGTGACCAGGTTCGGTGCGAGGTCTCCTCCCAGGATGAGGTAACGAATCGGGGCGGCCTGCTCGGCGCGTTCGACGGCGCGGCGCAGCGCGTCGAGATTACCATGCAGGTCGGTGATGAACAGGGTGTCGTGGGACATGGACTTCTCCTGACCCTTCGGCCCTCTCGCCCCGCAGAGACACTGATACATAGTCTCGCTGCGGGTGTCCGGTCCGGAGCCGCGTTCGCCAGAACTCGTCCGGCTTTCCGGAGTAGGGGCCGAAAAGGTGTCAGACACCGTTGTCACAACTAGCTTGTGGTAAACAACTTGCGGCTTCAGAAACGGTGCTGATGCTCGGTTTGATGCACACAGCCCAGAGTACAAGCCGTCAGGGATCCCAAAGGTGTCAGACACCGTTGGGAAGAAAAAAAGGCCAGGCCCCGTTTAGGCTGTTGCGAAGCTGATCTTGCGTGTTTTTTGCGTTCATGCCAAAACTGTTACGCCTTCGCCGCACCGAATAGTTGATGCCGCAGCCAGCGGAGTGTCGGCCCCACGAGACGCGTGATGACCCCCTCGGCTTTCTTCTGGGGCACGTTCTCCAATGCCTGACG
>JBBRIK010001202.1:0-2555 GCA_038221045.1 Gemmatales bacterium | reverse complement strand
TGCGGAGACGGAGCGAACGGGATAGAAGGGAGGGAGATACAGCGGCGGTGGGGATAGCGTGTCCATAGCGTGCCGGGCTTCAGAATCCCGGTGAGCGGTTCAGTCCAACAGCGTTCTATGCGTTGTGTCCGCCTTCACGATAATCGCGAACCGACACGGTCTTCCCGGGCGGACACAACGCATAGAACGCTCCTGTTGTCCACCATTCGTGGGGGGTCACTGGCATGACGGAGATCGAGCAAATTCGCCAAGTGCTGAGAAAACGTGGATGGTGTCAGATCTATTCCAACGGTTACTTCTACAACACGACTGGCAACTCTTCGCCTGAAAGTATTGTCCGAGAACAAGAAATGGGTTGGGAGCTTGTGGGTATCTTTGCCCCAAAAAAGAAACTGGCTTTAGTAACGGACCCTTCGGTGAAGCCGAATTTCACGGTATATCGGAGACCTGCTCCGGCTTTCTTTACAGCAGAGAACCCATGGGCAGAGAAAGGGCAGTTATCCTGGCTTCCGGATCTAACCTATGGAGTTGAGGAGAGACTGTCTTTGTCCCTGTGCGTGGGAGGTCATGGAAGCCCTGGGATGGCCCGTCGCTTTCGGTGTATCTGCGGGAAACAGGAAGTTACCTGTCTTTACAATGCAGAAGATGGAAGCGCTATTGCTGAATGCCCCTCGTGTCTCCAGCGATCTACTGTGAGTGATGTTCAGCAAGAAGGACTCCCACTTCAACTATTCGTCTGCGATTGCGGAGACAATCGTGTTTGGATTGACGTTGGTATCGAGTATTCAGTCGGTGCCGAGGAAGGGTGGGATTTTTCTTGGATTACAGTTGCCGCCACCTGTTGCTCCTGTTTGGAGGCCACCATTCTCTTCGATGACGAAACCGCATAAGGAGGACGGTACTTCGACGGAAGGACAATCCCACTTCGAGACGTAAACGAGAGATGAGCCACGACGCAGAATCTTCGGAGTGGAGCGGGTCTCGTTCGACGCTTGCGGCGTAGCGGGAGACACCGCTACGCCGCAAGCGGCAAGAAAGGGGTTACTGGGAACGCTCATCCCCGAGGCGGATGAGGTCGGACGCGTTCTTCACGTTCTCAAGGTCCCAGCACGACGCCAGGATTCGGTTGGCTCGCTCTTTGCCGAAACGCGGCTCCACCAGCCGGCGGAACTTCTGCTCCACCTCGGCGTCCGTCATCGGGTTCATCGCATGTCCGCGCGGGAACTCTACCTCGCGGACCAGCGTGCGGCCATCCGCCAACGCGATCCGCAGCCGATTCGGGATGCCACGCGGATAGCGCACATTCAAGTCGGCGTCGCGATGTAACTTGATCCGCGCCACCAGCGACAGCAACTTCTCGTCGCCGAATCGGATCGGATCGAACTGGGCCTCGGTCACGTCGCCGTCGGTCAGAGCGACCGCCGTGCAGTACGGCAAACTGTGGTCGGCTGTCTCGCGCGTCTTGGGATGCCACTTCTCCGGGTCCTTGCCGATGATATCGACAGCGGCATTGAACGTGTCGATGTCCAGACTAACGACGTTGTCGATACTGCCGACCTCGGGCCGCAACTGAAGAGCGGCGTCGATGGCGCTCTGCGAGTGATACTCGGCCGGCCAGTATTTGATGTAAGTCTGCGTAATCATGAACGGCGTGCCGTCGCCGCCCATCACCGGCAAATCGAACTCCTCCCGGCTGACCAGTTTCATGAAGCCAAGTTCGCCCTCGAAGATCGGCGACGGTCCGGTCAGCCCCTCCGAAGCCAGCAGCGCGGCGAAGACACCGTTGCGGGCGGCATTGGCGAAGGCGCATCCCTTCCACATCGACAACTCGCCGGCGCGGGTCTGCCGGAGGGCGACGTTGCAGACGCCGGCGATACCCAGAGCGTGGGTCGTCTTCTCGACGTCGAGCTTCATCAACTTGCAGGCGGCGGCGCAGGAGGACAGCGCCCCATAGGTGACGTGATCGATGCCATTCTTGCGCAGACTGCTGGCGTCGCAGAGCCGGCACTGGATCTCGTAGGCCAGGGCGACGGCGGCGATCATGTCCTTGCCGGTCGAGTTGGTCCACTCGGCCGTGGCGAGGACCGGCGCGAGGTTGTCGCTGGGATGGGCCGGCTCCAGCGAGAGATAGGTGTCGTTGTAGTCGAGATAGCGAATGAGCAGGCCGTTGACGAAGGTGGCCCATTCGAGGCTGCTGGAGCCGCCGCCGAACAGGCTGGCCGCCGGCTCGCTGCGGAAGCGTGTGGCGCAGCGGCGGGCGATGTGATAGGCTTCGGAGTCCATGGCCCCGCAGGCGGTGGCGATGGAATCGACGAACCGCCGTTTCACCTCGTGGGCGGTGGCGGCGGGAAGGTCTTCATAGCGAAGCCGGCAGCCGTATTCGGCGATTCGACGGGCCAGCGGGGAGGATGTCATTCGGGGCACTCCTCGACGACTTCACGTCAGGATGAACGGTTTGCTGTCACGATACGAGAATCGCGATGGGGAACAAGAATGAAAGAGCCATTCGAGGGTTAGCCGCGACGCGGAGTCTTCGGAGCGGAGCGCGTGCACGC
>JBBRIK010001201.1:0-2559 GCA_038221045.1 Gemmatales bacterium | reverse complement strand
GCCTGAGTATACGCAAGGAAGCGATTCACGCCAGCCCAGACAGGGGGTACACTCTGGATGTCCGGCGGGGTCGCCCTGCCCTGAAGGGCAGAGTGCGGTCCCATCCAACCGACTTCTTACCGTGCCAAACGCAGGATGTAGATACTGCCGTTCCGATTCGAGAGGGCCAGGTGCCGGCTGTCCGGCGCCCATGCCAGTTGCACGTCGCCGGGCAACTGCCAGGAGGACTGGAGAGAGCCGTTCTCGAGGTTCCAGACGTAGACAAAACCGGGGTTGCCGAGTCCCGCTAACTTTTTCCCATCCGGCGAAATCCGCAAATGCGATAAAGAGTTGGGCCGCTGCCGCCACGCATTCTCCTGGCCGGTCGGCTCGGGAAGAAAGGAGCGGACCTTTCGCGCCGCCACGTCCCAACAGATCACCCGGAGGCCTTCGGCCCACAGCAGCGTCTTGCCGTCTGGAGTGAAGGCCAACTCACCCTTGAGGGAGTTGGGATACACCGTTCGACGCCCCCCCTCCTTGTCCCAGAACGTCAAGCCTTGCTCTCCCGTCAGGGCCAGGGTACGGCCATCGGGCGAAAGGGCGGCGTGACTCAGCGGTTCGCGTCGGAAACTCGTCTCAACCTTCCGCGTCTCCAGGTTCCACAAGCAAATTTCATCTCCCTGGGAAAGCAACCTGCGTCCATCAGGGGCAAAGGCGACCCGTGAAACGGATGCCTGGTGACCAGAGAGCGGACTTTCTTCTTTTCCCGTGGAGAGATCGAACAGTCGCACTCCTCCCGCACCTCCAACCGCCAACCACTTCCCATCCTTGGAGACGTCCAGAGCCTGCGACTGAAAGGGGACTTTGGAGAGGCAGCGTTGAGTCCCCTCCTGGATGTCCCACCGAACAATCTCTTTACCAGAGGGAGCCTCGAAGAGCGTTTTCCCATCCGGGGTGAAAGCGAGAGGCGAGGAAGATCCAACGGCGGGCTGACCGAGGGTCCGGCGAATTTTGCCACGTTCCGGGTTAAAGTGGACCAGAGTGTCATCTTCGCAGGCTGCGATCAGGCTGCCGTCAGGAAGGAATGAGAACTTCCAAAAAACTGAAGGATGGAAAAACTGGTGACGCAAGGCTCCGGTTCCTCGATCGCGGAACAACAACAGGTTCGACAGGGAACCTTGAGAGACAACAAAGGTCTGCCCGTTTGGAGCGAAGGCCACGCCCAATGTCGGCTGTTTGGCTCCGGAATGATCTTGCTCCTCCGCCCCTGTTCGCAGGTTCCAGAGCTTGACCTCGCTGCGGTTCTGCTCACCCCCGCAGGAAAGCAGTGCCTGTCCATCGGAGCTGAAGGCTGCCGATGTCAAGTGCGTTGAGGTGTGTCCCACGAGAGCGAACTGCTCCATCCGCGAGGCTACATTCCATACGCGGACAATCTTCTCGTCGTAGCTCAGAGATACCAGCCGCTTGCCGTCCGGGGCAAAGGCCAGAAAATAGATTCGAGCCTTCGCGCCCATGAGTTCCGCGACAAGTTTCCCCGTGGTGGCTTCATAGACCCGGATTGAGTGGGCGACAGGTCCTTGCAGCGGCAGCGCGAGCGCCAGCAATCGGCCGTCGGGACTGAAGGCAGCACGTTCGGCGAAGGGCGCCTGCCAGCTACCCACGGATTTCTCGCTTTTCAAGTCCCACTGCTTCCACTCACCCCTTCCTGCGGTAGTGAGCAACGAGCCATCGGCTGCGAAGCCCACCGCCCGGACGAGGGAGCCGTGCGGATGTAGGATGGTCCGCAGCGACCCCTCGCGCAGGTCCCACACATGCACGAGGTTGCCATTCGCGACGGCGGCGAGTTGCCCATCGTGGCTACAGGCGAGGCTGGAGATGTAGCTCCAGTGATGCTCTCGATGCCGGGCACCCAGCACGCCTACCAACTCCTCCGGCTGCCAGGGAAAGCGCTCGGAGACGTCAATGCGTTTCGGGTCGAGGGCGTCGAGTGGAGGAGTTTTCGTCTCCTCGGACTCACGAGGCTTAACGTTCTCCGGTTGCGGTGACTCCTCGTTGCGCTGCAGGCTCCATGCCACTGCTCCCGTCAACAGGGCGAGAAAGAGCAATCCCAGCGCGGCGGGAAGCAAGCGCACTCGTCGCGGTGAACGTGCTGGCGCTGACAGTGGAACGGTAAAGTCCGTCCGAGTGGGCGGGGCCGGGTCTCTGGGAGGAGTCGCCGCGATTGCTGTTGGAGTCGCTGTTGGTTCCGTGTCCGGAGCCGCCTGCTCCAGCAGAGCCAGTTCCCGCGCCACCAGGCCCGCGTCGGCCGGCCTCTGCTCGCGGTCCTTGGCCATGAGACGTTCCACCAGGCCTGACAGACCGCGCGGCATTGAGGGATTTCGTTCGCGGATTGGCTCCACCTCATCGGTCGCCAGGCTCTTCAGCACCGCGTAGGTCGTCTTGCCGACGAAGGGCCGCTGACCCGTCGCCAGTTGATAGAGGACGCAGCCAAGGCTGAACACATCGCATCGGGCATCGACCGGCAGGCCCTCGGCCTGCTCGGGGGCCATGTAAGCGGGCGTCCCCAGCATGGCACCCGTC
>JBBRIK010001200.1:0-2560 GCA_038221045.1 Gemmatales bacterium | reverse complement strand
GAAGAAGATCGAGAACCTGCGGCCTCGTGGTCCCGGCGGCCCGCCACCCCGGCCCGAACGTCCCGAAAAGAAGGACGTTCCCGACAAGAAGGAGAAGGACGATTCCGCCTCGCGGGCCGGTATCCACTGGTTCCCCACCTGGGAAAGCGGCCTGCGTGAAGCACAGCGAACCGGGTTGCCGATCCTGCTTATGTCCGCGGCCCCGCACTGCGCCGGTGTCTCGGGGACCTGGTGACCGGGCAAGCAAGAAATGGACAGGAGTTTCCTGTCCCAGGCTGATGTGATCGATGCGTCGCGCCGTTTCGTCTGCGTCCGGCTGACGACCTACGAGAACAAGGAAGAAGGCGAGTTCCTCAAAGCCTTCCTCGTCACTCGCTCGGGAGAACTGGAAAACACCGTCTTCACGATCCTGTCGCCGGACGGCAAGCGACAACTCGCGCGGGCCGCGCGGTCGGCGAAGCAAACCTTCGGCGACGCGCAGCGGATGGCCGAGACAATGACCCGGATCGGCGGAGAGTTCTCCGCCAAGAAGACGGCGGAAGGACAGCCTCCCGCACTCCCCAGGATGCGCGACGTGCGCTTGGCCGTCAATGTCGCGGCCTGCGACAATCGCCCGCTGGTCGTGTTGTTCGCGCCGGATGACAAATCGCGTCGAACTCTGGAAGAACGCTTAACGCCCCTGGCTGCTCACAAGACGTTCCTTGGCCAGTTCGTCTACGTCTCGGCTTCCGGAGCGAAGGAATTGTCCGAGATCGAGGGAGCGAAGGCGGAGGCCGGCGTCATGGTCGTGCAGCCGGATTCCTTCGGCCTCAAGGGTAAGGTGCTGATCCAGGCCGGAATCAAGGTCTCGGACGGTGAACTGGCGAAGTGTCTCCAGGAGGGGATTTCCCTCTATCAGGGGGAGGAGAAGAGCTTCCGCGGCCACGTTCAGGAGGGACACAAGAAAGGCGTGTTCTGGGAAACCGTGATTCCAGTAACGGACCCGATGGAGCAGCGCGCCCGCGAGCGTGGCCGCAATTCGCGGTCTTCTCCTGATTGAGAGGCGTATCGCGTTGAACTCATGATGGTCAATGTCAGGGACGGCAGGAGGATCAGGTGCATGGTGTTCGCTCGTTTGGCGCCTGCGGGGTTGCTCGCTGCTGCGCTGATCCTCCTGCTGTTTCCCTGGTTTCCTAAATACAGCGGGTTTCGTGTCTGCCTCTATTTTTTTGAGGAGCCCCAAAACTTCAACGAACCAATAGTGGCTTCCCTTTTTGTTCTCCTCGCGCTTCACCCGCTCTCTCTGCTCGTGGGAATCATTGCTTCCCTTGCCACGCTTCCCTCCACTCGCCGGTCGGTGTTCGTGGGGATAATGGCTCTCTATTCTCTGACTACGCTCACGGTACTCTACCTTCTGGTTCTGAACATGGGCCGTAGCGGGATCAAGGAAATGAGAGCCCCGTTTTACTTGTCCCACGCGGTCGCCCTGGCCTGTGTCATCCTCTGTGTTCGAGAGTACAAACGGTCGTCATGATCCACCCCTGGGAACGCCCGGCAAAGTTCGTATCGTGAAGGGAAACGCGGCCGCGATTCTGCCGCAAACTCTGTGAATCGTGAGCATCCCCCCATGAGCAGCACGGACCCCTGGTTCCAGTCTCTTTTCGCCGAGCGCATCGGCGGCGTCAACTACGGCAAGAGCAACAAGATCTACAAGTTCGAGAAGATCAAACGCGCCAAACGCGCCGCGCTGGCCGCTCATCCCGAACGCAAGCTGCTCGACTTCGGCATCGGCGAAAACGACGACATGGCCGATCCCCTCGTCCGCGACGTCCTCAAGCAGGAAGCCGACAAGCTCGAGAATCGCGGCTACGCCGACAACGGCATCACGGCCTTCAAGGAAGCCGCCGCCGGCTTCATGAAGAAGGTATTCGGCGTCGCGCTCGATCCGGCAACGGAGGTCAATCACGCCATCGGCTCGAAGCCGGCCCTGGCGATGATGCCGGCCGTGTTCATCAATCCGGGCGACGTCACCCTGATGACCGTCCCCGGCTACCCCGTCGCTGGCACGCATACCGCTTACTATGGCGGCGAGGTCCACAAGCTGCCGCTGCGCGAGGAGAACGGCTTCTATCCCGATCTGAAAGGCATCCCCGCCGACATCCGCAAACGGGCCAAGCTGCTCGTCATCAACTATCCCAACAGTCCGACAGGCGCGACGGCGACGCGCGACTTCTATCGTCAGGTGATCGACTTCGCCCACACGAACCAGATCATCGTCGTGCAGGACGCGGCCCACATTCTGCTGAGCTACGATGGGCCGCCGCTGAGTTTCTTGCAGGTGGAGGGCGCGAAGGAGGTCGGCGTCGAGATTCACTCGATGTCGAAGGGCTTCAACATGATCGGCTGGCGCATGGCGTTCGTGGCCGGTCACCCGAAGATCGTGCAGGCGTATGCCGACGTCAAGGACAACTGCGATTCCGGCCAGTTCATGGCGATTCAGCAGGCGGCGCGGGCTGCCCTGGAGCATCCCGAGATTGGTGATCGCATCCGCGAGAAGTATCGCCGCCGCTTGCAGAAGCTG
>JBBRIK010001199.1:0-2563 GCA_038221045.1 Gemmatales bacterium | reverse complement strand
ACGACGCGAACGGCGAAGAGATCCTCCCGCCATGAAAGCTCTCCTCGCGGCCCTCCTGCTGGCCGCTCCCGCCGATGAACGCGCCGACAAGCCGGTCTCCTTCGTCCACGATGTTCTGCCCGCGCTGACGAAACAGGGCTGCAATGCCGGCGCCTGTCATGGCTCCCCTACCGGCAAGGGTGGCTTTCGTCTGTCTCTGCGCGGCTACGATCCCTCCCTCGATCAGCTAACGCTGAAACGTGAAACGCAAGCACGCCGGGTCGATCCGCTTCAACCCGACGAGAGCCTCCTGCTGCTCAAGCCGCTCATGCGCATCTCCCACGAGGGCGGGCAGAAGCTGAGGACCAGCGATCCGGCCTATCGTGTGTTGCGCCGCTGGATTGTCGAGGGTTGCCGCACCGACCTCGACGCCGTCGCCTGTGAGCGCATCGAAATTTCGGAACGCGAACGAACGCTGCACTGGCCAGACAAGGAACTGCATCTCACAGTCCGCGCTCACTACGCGGACGGTTCCGTCCGCGATATCACTCATCTGGCCGACTTCAGCAGTTCCGACGACAGCGTTGCGGAGGTCGCTCGCTCGGGACTCATCACCGGTCGGGAGCGCGGCGAGTCGGCCATCCTCGTTCGCTATGCCGAACACGTCGCGGTGTGCAACTTCACATTGCTCCGCGACGTTCCCGGCTTCCGCTGGCCCGAGACCCCGGAAGCCAATCAGATCGATCGCCTCGTCTTCGCGAAACTGAAGCTGTTGCGGATTCCTCCGTCGCCGCTTTGCACCGAGAGCGAGTTCATCCGCCGGCTCTATCTCGACGTCCTGGGGGTGTTGCCTTCGCCACAGGAGGCCCGTGCATTCCTGGCCGACACGCGCAACGACAAGCGAAACAAACTCATCGACAAGGTGCTGGAACAGCCCGAGTACGCGGAATACTGGGCGCATCGCTGGGGCGATCTGCTCCAGGTCAAGGCGGGCAAGCTCTCGCGGACCGGCGCGGAGAAGATGCACGCCTGGCTCATCGAGGCGGCGCGGATCAACGTGCCTTTCGATCGATTCGCGCGGTCGCTGCTGACTGCGAACGGATCGACGTTCGCCAATCCTCCGGCGAGCTACTTCCGCACTTCGGCCGACGCCTCCAGCCGGGCCGAGAATACCGCGCAGCTGTTCCTCGGGGCGCGCATTCAATGTGCGAAATGTCACAATCATCCGGCAGACACCTGGACGCAAGACAGCTATTACGGCATTGGCACCTTCTTCGTCGGTGTCGAGTCGAAGCCCGGCAGCGCTCCCGGCGAAGTGATTGTCGGCCTCGGTACACAGCCCGAGATCACGCAACCACTGTCGAACCGGCTGGCCCGTGCGATGCTGCCGGGCGTCGGTCTGGTGAAGTTGCCAGAGGGCAAGGATCGGCGTGAGGTGTTCGCGGACTGGCTGACAAAGGCGGACAACCCCTATTTCGCGAAGGTCGCCGTCAATCGCGTCTGGGGTCAGTTGCTGGGCCGGGGGCTGGTCGATCCCATCGACGACTTCCGCGTCTCGAATCCGCCCGCGCATCCCGAGTTGCTCGACAAACTGGCGAGCGATTTCGTCCGCGATGGTTACGACCTCAAGAAACTGACGCGAGTGATTCTCCAGAGCAGCGTCTATCAACTATCGGGCCGAACCCTGCCTTTGAACCAGGACGACAACCGCTATTTCTCGCACGCCCATACGCGCCTGGCTCCTGCCGAGGTGTTGCTCGATTCGATCTGTCAGGTGACGGGAACGCCGGAGTTCTATCCGGGCCGTCCGGCCGGCACGCGCGCGACGCAACTGCCGGGACCGGAGAGCGAGAACCCGTTCCTCAAGACGTTCGGCCAGCCAGCCCGCGAAACGGCCTGCGCTTGCGAGCGGTCACAGGAGCCAAGGCTTTCGCAGGCCCTCGAATTGATCGGTGGCGATATCATCAGCCGCAAACTGCGCCGCTCCGGCAGCCGGCTGAGCCGTCATCTCGACGACGTTCAGGCGCGCGTGAAGGCAGCGGGTCAGCCGCCGGTCGAGGGAATGGTCTTGTGGCTGGACGCTTCGCGCGGCGTCAAGGGGCCACGCGTCAGTGAGTGGCTCGACCAGGGCCTCGGGAAGCGTCACGTTCGCCAATCGCTCCTCGCTCATCAACCGGTCCTTGTCCCCGACGCCCTTGGCGGATTGCCGGCAGTTCGCTTCGACGGCAAGGGCAACTTTCTGAACAACACGACGATGGATTTGCTGCCGTCCGGACATCCGCGAACGATCCTGATCGCGGGCCGAGCCGAGGGTAATGGCGGAGCGATGCTCTCCTTCCGGCGGCTGACAGGCGGCAAGCCGATCTTTGTCGCGCAACAGGGTGCTTTTCAGGGCAGCTACTACGTTTACACCGATGGCGTCAACGGAGCAGGCAACTCGACGTTGCCGATCAAGACGGCGGAGAAGATCCGCGAGCCATTCCTGAGCGTTCATTCGTCTCCTGGAGCGGGCAAGAAGATCGGCGTGCGACTCAACGGCGAGGAGCAGAAGGTGGGCCAGCCGGGCGCGGTCGGTAAAGAGGAG
>JBBRIK010001198.1:0-2564 GCA_038221045.1 Gemmatales bacterium | reverse complement strand
GGAGCGCGGAGTGCGGAGCGAGTCGGGGACTCCCGATGAGGTCGTGTCGTTGCTCATAGTCCGCTGCCTTGTTCCTGGCGCTCCGCACTCCGCGCTCCGCGCTCCGCGCTGGAAGAGCTTTGCTCGAACACCTGCGCGATCATCTGATCGAGCGGCGGGTCCTGCACGCTCATATCGACGACGGTATGACGCTCAAGGAGGACCGCCAGCACCTCGGGAACGCGCGTCCGATCGACTTGCAGATCGAGTGACGGCCCCACCTTGCGGGCGATCTCGCCGAAGCGTTCCCAGTGATCGTCAGGCACGTCGCCGGCGAATTGCAGACGCACGAGCTTGTTGCGTCCGAACTGCTCGACGATGCCGGACAGCGGGCCATCGTGGACGACGCGTCCCTGGTTGATGACCAGCACGCGCGAACAGAGGGCCTCGACGTCGCGCATGTAATGGCTGGTCAGCAGCATGGTGACGCCTCGGCTGGCGTTGTACTCCTTGAGGCACTTCTGGATCGTCGCCTGGGCGATGACGTCGAGTCCGATGGTCGGCTCATCGAGGAGGAGCAATTTCGGCTGATGCAAGAGCGCCCCGATCAACTCCATCTTCATCCGTTCGCCGAGCGACAACTCGCGGACCGGCTGGCGTGCCAGTTGCGCGACGCCGAACAGTTCGGTCAACTCGCCGAGAGTGCGCGTGAACTGATCGTGGGGGATCGAATAAATTTCGCGATGAAGCTGGAAGCTGTCGGCGGCGGGGAGGTCCCACCACAGTTGCTGTTTCTGGCCCATGACGAGGGAGAACTGGCGGCGGAAAACGTCGTGTCGATCCCAGGGGACGAAGTCGAGGACGCGGGCGTCGCCGCTGGTCGGATAGATGAGGCCGGAGAGCATCTTGAGCGTGGTCGTCTTGCCGGCCCCGTTGGGGCCGAGGAAGGCGACCATCTCGCCCGTCTCGATGGAGAAGGAGACATTCTGGACGGCGTGAACTTCCTTGTGTTCGCGGCGAAAGAGGCCGCGCAGAGCGCCGCGCAGGCCGGGCTTCTTCTGAAAGACGCGATAGGTCTTGGTCAGGCCGTTCGCGGTGATGATCGGCATGGTGGTGTGCAATCCTCGTCCTCTGCGTCCCTCCTCATTGTAGTTCGGGCGTCGTCCTCAACCACTGCTCACTTGCCTGTCAACGCTTCGTGAACCGTTTTCGCGATCGGGGCCGCGCCCTCGGCGTTGGGAGGAATCTGATCGGGGAAGAGCGAACGAGATGAACACCATCAAGGCGGTGAAATGAGCCACGTTGAGGCTCCTTGCGGGTGGGAAGCATTGTGGTGGGCGGGCAGAGTTGTATTACCCGACAATCATGAGAGATGACAGGAAAAAAAGCAGGTTCAGTGGAGCGTAGCCGGCTGCGGAACGGCGAAGCTGCGAGGTTCCGGATGCCGTTGGCATTTGAATTGCGAAGAGAACTATCTTCAACGTCGCAAGGGAGACACCATCTTTTCATCCGCGGAGACTCGCTCCCCGACCGCTTTTCGCAAGAAGCCGAAGATGACCGCCAGCTTGCCTCGCTGGTTCGCCTTTCTCTGGTTGGCACTCCCGTTCTTCCCCACCGCCGCCGCCGAACCCGACGACAAGGAAATCGAGCGCCTCGTCAAGCAGCTCGGCAGCGACAAGTTCAAAGAGCGGGAGGCGGCGACGACGCATCTGAAGGAGATCGGCGAACCGGCGCTGGCGGACCTGCGCAAGGCGCTGGCCAGCGACGACCTGGAAGTGCGCCTGCGTGCCTCCCGGCTCATCGAGGCGATCGCCGCCCGGTTGCAAGTCTTCTGCTACGAGGGGCACACCGCGCGGGTCATGGGGGTCGTCTTCTCCCCCGACGGGCGCCGCCTGCTCTCCTCCAGTAACGACGGGACGGTGCGCTTGATCGACGCGGGTACGGGCAAACTGATCCGCACTCTGGCCCACCCCTCCGCCCGCAGCGTCGCCTTCTCCCCGGATGGGAAGAAAGCGGTCTCGACCGGGGAGGTAGACGATCAGACCATGCGGCATTGAGGGTCACACGGTCTCCCTGTGGGATGCTGAAACGGGCAAGGAGTTGCATCGGTTTGAGGGACACACGGATGCGGTCTACGATGTTGCCTTTTCAGCCGATGGCCGCTTCATCGTTTCCGGGGGGAGGGATAAATCGGTTCGAGTGTGGCGTGTGCCCCGGTAAGCCGGCGTTATCACACAGGGTCCGCGAGTCGTTTCCCAGCTAACCATGTTTTAGCTCAGGAGAATCAATCATGCGTAAGATTTTGGGTCGGCCTCTCGTGTTCTGTTTTGACCTCTGCCTGACCACTGCTGCGAGGCAACTCCCATATTCAAACCGAAAGAGAACGATGAAAACGCAGCTCCTGTCTGTCGGTTGGCTCCTGTTCCTGGTGGCCCTCGATCCGGTCGCGGGGCCCTGTCTGCTGGCCCAGCCGCCAGCCAACCGGTTCGCCGTCCGCTGCCTGAACAAGGACTCGGTGGTGAAGTATGAGGCGGATGGGAAGGTCAACCTCAAGCTGGAACTGACCGCCACGCTCGACAAGGATC
>JBBRIK010001197.1:0-2564 GCA_038221045.1 Gemmatales bacterium | reverse complement strand
CGCGCCCATCCAGAGCGTCGGCGTCAGCACCACCTGCTGAGGCATGCGCTGTTCGACGCCTTCCGCGACGCCGGTGCAGAGGACGGTGTCGGTGAAGGTGGCGAGGTGGTGACTGTGCTGTTCGCAGGCCGCGATCGGCATCAGCAGGACCGTCGTGTCACGCGGCACGCGCCGCAGCTCGGGGAACGTCATCTCGTGGAAGCGCATCATCTTCTCCTATCAGGCGGGCCGGGAATCAGCGTCGTCGCAGCAGGCCGATGAACCAGCGGGAAGCGTTCACCTCGCGAGGATCGGCAATGGCGATATTCAATCCATCCACGCGATGGCCGGCAAATAGGATTCGAGGCGGCAGCGATTCCTCCACGTCGCTGAGATCGCTCACGGTCAGCACACCAGGGACGATTGCATCAGCGGGGACGTGCAGCCAGGACGATTGCAGCAGCGAGCGATAACTCAGCAGCCCGCCGCTGATGTGGACAGCCTCGACGTTCTCATACAGGGCGGCCAGGAGCGCCAGCAGTCCGCCCAGCGGCTCGGCCTGCTGAGGATACTTCGCGGCGTCGAAGGGAACGACAAGGGAGCCAGGCCGATTGACGCTCGCCAGGGAGACGCCCCAGAGGGCGAGGCGTTTGCCATCGAGGTCCATGCGTCCGCGCAGATAACGCATGACGGAGCGTAAATCGCGCAGCCGTTCGCCGACAAGCGTTCCGCCGAGCATCTCGACCTCGTTGGCGAGCAGAACGCCCTCACTGGTTCGCCGCATCTCGACGAGTGTTCCAGCGGGCCGGCCTCGTTTGTCGCCCGTCGCCGTCGTCTCCCCGGTGCCGCGTACGTCCGGCAGACAGACCGCGATCCCTGCCTCAAGCAATGCGGCAATGTCGTCGGCGCGTGCGGCGAGGAACTGCTGTTTGCCGTGCTGGCTGACCCCGATGACAACAGGGCAGCGCGCTGCCTTGCTCGGCCGCAGCAGGAGCAGAGGGACCACGATGCCCCGCTCGACTTCGAGAACCGAGCGCTCGACGATCACGTCGCCGATCTTGCTGTCGGCGTGATGCAGCCGTTTCGGATCTGCACTCGGGGTGCCGGTGTTGAGGATGGTCTCCCAGGTGGCCCGCAGGTGTTTCGTCCGTTGCTCGGGCTTCATCGTCGCCAGCTTCGCGCGCGCGGCTTTGAGATGGGCATCCGCGATATCGCCGGCCAACTCATGAACGGGACGCGGTTTGAACTCCTTGCGCAGCACCGGTGTCAAGCAACGCAGTTCCTCTTCGCCGCGCCGCTGTTCGATCTCCTTCTCGGGCCAGATGATGCCGAAGCGATCTTTCAGGAAGGGAGCGAGGGTACGGCGATGGAACGCGCCGATGTTGCCGCAGCCTGTGCCTTCGGGCTTGCCGAAAAGCGTTCCCTTGCCGAACGCCGCTCCCAGACGTGGAGCGGCGTCGTGAAGTTCGTAGATGCGCGTCAGACGCTTCCAGGCCGGATCGTGCTCGCGGTCCCAGGCGAATTCATGGGCGTAGACAACGGCGCGAGGCGCGACGGCTCCGACGACGACCCAGGGCAGAGAGCCGTCGCGGGCCGAATGACGCAGGCGGCGCGTGCTGTCCCAGTGTCCGCCGCTGGCGTAGGGGAAACTGAGTTCGCCTTCCGCAGGCAGGGGATACGGCGTCTCCGGTTCGGGACCGCCGAAGTTGTAGGAGACGACGCCGCGGATGCGCGGATCGAGGGCCGCCGCGACGGCCGCCACGTCTCCGCCCGCCGCGACGGCCCCAAGGACGACGATCTTCTCCCGGTCAATATCGGGCCGCT
The DNA here is from genome assembly GCA_038221045.1 of Gemmatales bacterium. Lineage (GTDB taxonomy): Bacteria > Planctomycetota > Planctomycetia > Gemmatales > Gemmataceae > JBBRIK01. The sequence continues at coordinate 761 of JBBRIK010001197.1, read as the reverse complement.
TCAACAGCACATCGACTCCGCGCATCACGTCGAAGACGAACCAGCCCATCAGGCTCTCCCCGGCAACGTCGAGTTGCAGGCCGAGCAGCGAACGCATGGTGTAGTCCTGGCGCGGGACGTTGAAGCGCTCGGGATAGGATTGTGCATCGACAAAGGGATGCTGTCGTCGCTCGCCGTGGCCCAGCAGATCGGGTACGAGGACAGCGCAGCCTGCGCGTGCCCCGTTGACACCGAGGTCCTTCAACTCGCCCTGATGTTTGCCGTGAAAGAAGCTGTGCAGCACGAGCAGGCCCGGCATCGTCTTCGGCGGCTTCGCGGGCAGGTAGAGATTGGCGGTGATCGGCAGTCCGGGCCGGCCCTCGAAGACGAGTCTTTCGATGCGATAGCCATCGCCATCGAGGATCCCGGCGACGCGAACCTTGATCTCGCTGGGAGCGGGCGGAACGGTACCGAGCGATCGACGCAGGGCCGTCACTCGCGCATCGCGGAAGCGCTGCCAGTCCGCCAGCGTGCGGACTTTTTCCCACTCGTCAGCCTGTTGGCGATGGGCGTTGTGGATGCGAGCCCGGATCTGTTTCGCGAGCATCTGATCGAGTCCGCGCGCCTGCTCTGCCGGAACAGACCGGCCATCGAACTTGCGCAGACGCTCGGCCAGGCTGTCTTCCGCTCGGGCGGCGACCGCCAGCATAAGAACAACGAGGATCGAGGATCGCGGCGTCATCGGATTCAAAGGATCAGATCAATTCGGCGATGGGCTTGCC
>JBBRIK010001196.1:0-2566 GCA_038221045.1 Gemmatales bacterium | reverse complement strand
CGTTGTTGCAGACGGAGGTGAAGCGGATAGCCAGCTTCTGCTCGCCGTTGGCGGGTACGGGGTAGACTCTTACGCGCAGCAGGTTCTGACCGATGTATTCGAGCAGGCCGGGATCCTGCATGCGTTTGACAATGTCGGTATAGATCTGGCGGGCCTTGTCGGCCTCGACCATCTCGCCCTTCACCTCTCTGCCGTCAATCCACATCGAGAACCGGCTGACACTGGCGCCGGACGGCACGGGAAAGACGAAGGTGGCCTCAAGGGCGCGGTCGGTGTGGTTGCGAAAGACCTGGATGACTTCGGTCTGGGCCACCTGTTCGACGAGGGTTGTCTTAACCTCATGGCGGACGAGCGCCAGGGGAGGAATCGATTGATCCGAGGGAATGAGCAGGCCATTCGCGTGCGCGGAGGCTGCGCAGAGCAGCCCCGCCGCGAGGACGGGGAACCAGAGTTTCATGCAGGAATCCTCTTGCGAAATGCAGGGAAAGATGAGGTTCCAGGAGCGGGGCTGGAGGTTCGCGGAGCGGCGAGACAGCGGAAGGGTATATAGCCAGGCGTTCGTCGCGGAGCAAGAGCAACGCTATAATGTCTATTAGCGAAGGACGAATGACGAAAGAATGTCCAAACCTCAATGACGAAATCGCGTCACTGGTTCGTGATTGGGGATTTGAGATTACTCATTCTTTCGTCATTCGTCCTTAGAAATTAGACATTCGGAAGCGAGTAGCAGACATGGCTCAGGGCGTCTTTCATTTCGTCGATCGGATCGAACTGTACGTCAAGGGAGGCGATGGCGGCAATGGTTGCTGTAGTTTCCGGCGCGAGAAGTACGTCCCCAAGGGGGGGCCGAGCGGCGGCGATGGCGGCAACGGCGGCAACATCATCATCCGCGCCATCGCCGGCACGGACAGCCTTGCCGACATCGCCAACCGCAAGCACTGGCGCGGCGACCGCGGCGGCCACGGCACCGGCAGCGACTGTCATGGCCGAAGTGCCGAGGACACCATCATTCGCGTCCCGCCGGGAACGATCGTTTACGACCGCGCGCGCGGCAACATCCTGCGCGACCTCGTAAACGATGGCGAGGAGTTCGTCGTCGCGAAGGGAGGCCGGGGCGGCTACGGCAACAAGCACTTCGCCCATTCCCTCAACCGTACGCCGCGCCAGGTCGAGAAGGGCGAGGAAGGCGAGGAGCGCGCGATCGTTCTCGAACTGAAGGTGATCGCCGACGTCGGCCTCATCGGTCTCCCCAACGCCGGGAAATCGACGCTGCTGAGCCGGCTCTCGCGCGCCTTGCCGGAGATCGCCGACTATCCTTTCACGACGAAACATCCCAACCTCGGCATCGTCACGATCGGCGACGAACGCCTCTTCGTCCTTGCCGACCTGCCGGGCCTCATTGAGGGAGCGCACAGCGGCGTCGGCCTGGGACATGAGTTCCTGCGCCACGTCGAGCGAACGCACGTCCTCATCCATCTGGTCGAGCCACTGCCCAGCGACGACAGCGATCCGCTGGCAAACTACCTCACGATTCGCCGGGAGTTGGAGCTGCACAGCGAAGCCCTGGCGCGCAAGTTCGAGGTCGTCGTCCTCAGCAAGTCGGAACTGACAGGAAGCGACGAGGTGAGAGAGAGACTGGAACAGGAGTTGGGACGGCCGGTGCTGGCGATCTCGGCCGTCACGGGGGCGGGGCTGTCGAAACTGGTCGGCACGGTCAGCAGTGTGCTGGCCGAGTCGCTGGCCGGGGCCGTCTGATGAGACCGCATGTCGTCGTGGACGTCGGCAACACGCGCGTCAAGTGGGGCCTGTGTGCGACCGATGGCTCCCGCGTGATCGACGCCGTCTCGCTGCCCGACGATCCCGACGCCTGGCAAGAGCAACTCCGGCGTTGGGGTGATAAGGCGAGCGGGAATTGGATCCTGGCCAGTGTTCGGCCCCAGCGCTGCGAACGCCTCGAACGCTGGCTGCTCGATGGCGGGCATGTCGTTCGTCTTCTGCATCACGCTTCTGAGTTGCCTCTTGAAGTGAAACTGCCCGCTCCCGACAAGGTTGGCATCGATCGCCTGCTCGACGCCGTCGCGGCGAAGAGCCGTCTGCATCCAGGGGAACCCGCCGTCCTCATCGACGCGGGATCGGCCGTCACGGTCGATTGGCTCGACGAGGAGCACGCTTTTCGCGGCGGGACAATCTTGCCAGGTCTGCGCCTGATGGCCCAATCACTGCACGATCACACGGCCTTGTTGCCCCTCGTGAGCATCGCCGAGCCGGTGCCGGATGTGCCAGCGACCGACACCATCTCCGCCATGCAGGCCGGCATCTTTCACACCGTCGCCGGCGGCATCGAACGCATCGCGCAACGCATCGCGGCTCGTTCCTCAGTCCCGCCTCAGGTCTTCGTCACCGGCGGCGACGGGCCGTTGTTATGTCCCGCGCTATCGACGACTCCGCCTTGCATCGGCTGGCCGTGGCAGACGCTCGAAGGCATTCTCGCCGCCTTCGGTTAGCCGCGACTCGGAGTCTGCGGGGAGCGGGGGGGTCCAAGACGAACCCGGTCGCGCTCAGCAGC
>JBBRIK010001195.1:0-2566 GCA_038221045.1 Gemmatales bacterium | reverse complement strand
TGTGATGGGGCAGATGCCCCAGTCGAGCCAGGCCGATGCCCTCAACAAGGCCCTGTTCAAGTTGCTCGATACGTACAAGGACGGCAAACTGTCGCGCAAGGAACTCGAAGCTGCTCCCGCGATCCTGCTCAAAAAGGACGTCGATGATGACGAGATGGTCACAGTAGCTGAGTTGCTGGGACAGATGAATTCGGACAACAACAGCTACGATGTTGTCCTGGCCGGGGGAGGCGGCGCAGCGCCGCTCGGAGCCGATGCAGCCCTGATGCGCGTCGAGCCGCAGGAGTCGGGGCGGCCGCTGGCCGACGCCTTGCTCAAACGGTATGGCCGAAACGCCGAGGCGAAGAAGACCGGCAAACTGACGGCGAAAGACCTGGGACTGAACGCGGAGGCGTTCAAGAAGCTCGACGCGGACGGCGACGGCGTTCTCGACATGGAAGAGTTGGCCCGGTTCGGCCGAATCCGGCCCGAGATCGAGTTGACGATCACCCTGGACGCCACGCAAAGCGTCACCATGAAAGTCCTCGATCCGAAGACAAGCGACGCTCGCATCGACAAGGTCAAGACGGGCTTCAATTACACGAACAAGAAGGGTGGGTTTCTCGAGGAAGTGCCGAGCCTGGTTGTCGGCAACACCCATCTCATGCTGAAGGTCGGTGGCGAGGTCGGCGGACAGCCTTGGTTGACGCCGCCCCTGGGGGCAGATGAGGAGAGCAACTACAAGATGCAGTTCGCCGCCGCCGACACGGACAAGAACGGCTACCTGGACATGGCCGAGGCTCGCCGCAATGGCTTCTTTGCCTCCAACTTCAAGGCGATGGACGCCGACGGCGACGGCAAGCTCTACCTGAAGGAAGTCCTCGCCTACGTCAAAAGCAAGAAGGAGTTGCAAGACAAACTCAAGGTTTGCTCCGCGACCCTGACGCTGTCCGATCGCGGGCAAGGCCTGTTCGACATCCTCGACGCCGACGGCGACGGCAGGCTGAGCGTTCGCGAGATGCGCCAGGCGGCGGAACGCTTGCTCAAACTCGACCGCGACGGGGACGGCGCTCTGTCGATGAACGAGATCCCGCGACACTATCAACTCGGAGCCCACCGCGGCGGGAGCGGCGGCAATCTCTACAGCGGTGGGTTCGTCTTCAGCGTCTGGGGCGGTCCGATGAACACCCCTCAAAGAGAACGGAAGGAAGGACCGCTCTGGTTCCGTAAAATGGATCGCAACCGCGATGGCGACGTCTCGCGCCGCGAGTTCCTGGGGACCGATGAGCAGTTTCGTCTGATCGACAAGGATGGCGATGGACTCATCAGCGCCAGGGAAGCGGATGAGTTCGACGCCGCTCAGCGGAAGAAGAAGTAGCGTTCCGCTTGCGGCGTAGCGGAGGAACCCGCTACGCCGCAAGCGGTCCGACACTGCGACCGGCAGTTCGGCGAGCAGAGGATCGCTTGTTCGGAGGCGCACGGCGCTCTATCATGCTCAGCAGATTGCCACTCCTTCCGATCCCAAAGGAAGACGACCCGTGACTGCCGCGCCTCTGCGTTCCTCGACGCGAATCATCCGTCCGGATCTGTCGAAGTTGCTCCTCGGCCTCAAGGCTGGCCAGCGCATTCGCATCACCCATCAAATCCGCGTCGGCACCACCGCCACCTGGAAAGCGACAATCGAGGGCAAGTTCCGCAGCCTGAACCACCTCGCCACGGGACTGGCCACCGACCGCGTGCCGGAAGACGAGATCATCCTCGTCGCCGTCCATTTCACCAAGGACAACGGCGAACTGTCCAGCATCACGCTCGACGAACACACGCAGGTCGAGGTCCTCCCCTGATGGCGGATCGACTCCTGACGCTTCACCAGGACCATCGGCGCAGTTTTGCCGACAATCGCTACGTCTATGCCGTCGTCTCGCGCCGCAGCAAGGGCGTCAGTATCGGCATCAACCTCAATCCCGACAAACTCTGCAACTTCGACTGCATTTACTGTCAGGTCGATCGGACGACGCCTGGCGGCCCGCGCGAGGTCGAACTCCCCATCCTCCTTGGCGAGTTGGAACACCTTCTCGATTGCGTCGCGGACGGCACGCTCTTCGAGGAGGAGCGCTTTCGCTCGACGCCGGAAGCTCTGCGAAGGCTCAACGATATCGCCTTTTCCGGCGACGGCGAGCCGACGACGTGTCCGCACTTTGACGCCATCGTCGAAGCCGTGGCGGTGGTGAAAGAACGTCGCGGCCTGCTGGGGGTCAAGTTGGTCCTCATCACCAACGCGACGCAGTTTCACAAGGTGGGCGTGCAACACGGACTCGAGTTGCTGCTCGCTCACGAAGGCGAGATCTGGGCCAAACTCGAAGCGGGGACTGGCGAGTACTACCAGGCGATTGACCGAACGACGATTCCCTTCGAGCGCGTTCTGGAGAACATCACTATCGCGGCGCAGATGACGCCCATCGTCATTCAGGCGATGTTTCTGAAGTTGCACGGCAAGCCACCCGCGACGCCGGAGTTGGAGGCGTTCTGCCAGCGGCTGAATGACATCGTCGAGGCAGGGGGACGGATCAAGTTGGTGCAAGTCTAC
>JBBRIK010001194.1:0-2571 GCA_038221045.1 Gemmatales bacterium | reverse complement strand
CTGCCAGAGCCGCTCGACCGGATTTCGGGAGGAAGAAAAACAGGGAGTCCACGCCCGAAAGCACATAGGGCTTGGCGATTCGCCGGGTAATTCACGATGCTGCGGCGACCACACCCGATGAAAGCGATTGCCGAAAACACGAACCAGGACGATTACGAGTCAGGAGACTCGATCCTGGCCCGACTGAAGGCAAACGGCGACTTCTAAGGAGGATCGCCCATGCCCTACTCCATCGACTATGCCCCGAATGTTCGCTTGTGCGCACCGCGATCACTTCCACTCCCTGACCGGGGGTGTGGCGTCGGGTTAATTAACGAATGATGCGCCATGTTAATGGCTGCACGTTGCGCCTCACAGCACCAACTACTCCTGGCCTCCTTATTCCGCGATACGCCTCTTCTGACTCCATCAGCCTGAGGTGGTTCCACGCCCGGCCCAGAAGAAAAGGATTCTGCTTTCCCTTTGCTGGTCGCGGGCGCTCTCCCCTTCGCGGTAAAGTCTTCTCTCATGCGACGCACCTCGCGAATCGCTGTCCCTGCTTTGCGGCGTCCCGCTCCTTCTGAACCTCGACAAGAGTCACGGCAGCGGGCAGTTGGGCAACCTGACATTGGTCTACGATTCGGGGGGGAAGAAACGGGTCGGGTAAGGCGATCGCGGCGACACCATTCCCTTACCCGACCCGGATGGCACGCAACTCGTCACGGGAGGAGAAGCGAACAAGGGCGGAGAGCGGCCCGGCGTCTTCGAGATGAAGTTCTGGGAGGCCAACACCGGAAAGCTGGCGCGAACGTTGGAGGGCCACAAGGGCGCGATCAACAGCCTTGCCTACAGCCCCGATGGCCGCTTTCTCGCTTCCGGCAGCGACGACAAATCCGTCGTCATTCGCGAAGCCGGGACGGACAAACCGGTCCGCGTCCTCCACGAAGCCTATCCCATCGTCTCGGCGGCCTTCGACACGAGCGGCAAGCCGCTGGCTACTTCGAGTTCCCAGCCGCGCACGCTCAAGGACTCGCACGACAGTTCAATGAAGGTGTGGGACTGGCAGATGAGCGAGGGCGAGTTGACGTTCCGCGGCCACACTGCGGGGGGAAATCGGGGCGGCGTCCGGGGCCTCGTCTTCAGCAACGACGGTCAATGGCTCGTCTCCGGCGGCGACGACGGGACCGTGAAGGTGTGGGACCCCCGCTCCGGGAAGGAATGGCAGACTCTTCGCGGCCACCAGCATCCCATCACCTCGGTGGCCATCAATCGCGACGGCACGCGCATCGTCTCCGGGGCAGCCACGAGAGACCCAAAAGAGACGGAGTTGATCCTCTGGGATGCGCGTTCCGGACGGGAATTGCAGCGGTTGGAGGGCCACCAGAGAGGCGTCTTGACCGTGGCCTTCAGTCCCGATGGCTCGCGCATTGCCTCGGGGACCCTTGGGACGCCCAAATCCTCCGAGAGTGAGGACGGCAGCATCCGTATCTGGGACGCCAACACCGGCCGGGTCCTGCACCGCCTCGGCGGGCGCAAGGATCGGATCGCGCGGCTGGCTTTCAGCCCCGACGGCCGGCATCTGGCCTCGGCCTGTGACGACAGGACCATCGAGGTCTGGAACGTGATCGACGGCAAGAAAGTGACGAGCCTGACGCTCCAGCATGACAAGAAGGTGAAGTGTGTCGCCTTCAGTCCGAACGGCAAGTGGCTGGCCTCGAATAACGTCAACTCGGTGCAACTCTGATCGACGGACACCGTTTGGAGCGTGGTGTTCAGTCCGGACGGGCAGCGTCTCGCCTCCGCGAGCCAGGACGGTACGGTCAAGGTCTGGGAGGGCCACCTGCGTCAGAATGTCCTCTTCATGGAAGGACACCTCTACAACATGCGCGGCCAGGGCGGCAGCAGGTCGCGTTGCAACAAGTTCGGCATCAGCAAGGATGGGCAGTATGTCGTCAGCAAGGACCCGGAGCCCGCAGTCGCTTTTGTGTGGGAACTCCGTTCGGGCAAGCGTCTCGACAAGCCGCCCTATGCGGACGTCGATCGCGAGCTGACCGGGACGACGGCGGACGGCAACTATGTGATCTGTTCCTTCCTTCGCGAATTGCGGTTGCTTCCCACCGGGAACCTGGAGCGCGAGATGTTCACCCGCCGCATGGCCGCTCTCGCTCCGTCGGCCGAGTGGCACGCGGAGCAGGCCGGTCAGTGCGAGCAGGCCGGACAGTGGTCCCCGGCGGCGTTCCATCGAGAGCGTCAACTGCGCCTCCAACCCTGGGACGCCGACGCTCACGTCGATCGTGCCCGCGTTCTGCTGAAGCTCAACAGGCCGCGAGAAGCTATCGAGCAATATCTCCAGGCGGTGCTGCTGAATCCCGGCGTCAAGGTGAGGTGAGCGCTTTCCCGGCGAGCGGGGTCAGTGATGACCCTGGTGTGTCTGAACCGGGGCCATTACTGGCCCCGCTCGCCGGGCGAACGGCTGGCTCCGCAACGGTCTCGAAGAAGACCTCGACCAGGCTGGGGTCCAGCCCGCCGTGGTGAGCCTCGTTCTCCATCACCACCCGGCCCTGCTCGTGCGACATGGCCGGCCGGTACGGG
>JBBRIK010001193.1:0-2572 GCA_038221045.1 Gemmatales bacterium | reverse complement strand
CGATTCAGTTGGCGATGGTCCACACGAGCAAGCGGCCCGGCAGCGTTCGCGGCCTGGCGCTCGATTGCCTTGAGATGTTCCCGCACAAGGAGCAGTCCGTCAATCGCGAACTGGCGATTCTGCTGACGCAATTCCGGCGCGAGAAGATCCTCGATGAGCCGATCCATACGAAGTTGCTCGACGCTCTGCTCAAGGCCAAGGGAGATCAAGCGCAGCAGATCCACCTCTTCTACTGTCTGCGTCTGCTGACGGACGGATGGACGAAGGAGCAGAAGGCGACCCTGCTGGCCTGGTACGACTCGACGAAGAATTGGATGGGCGGACACAGCTTCCATCCGTTCCTCGAGAACATCCTGAAAGACCTGAATCCGGCTTTCATGAAGGAGGATCGCGAGGCGGTGCTGGCGATGGCGCTGGAGATGCCGCAGGCGACCCTGTTGATGCTGCGGCTCGCGCCGGACGATCAACTCCCCGGCATCAGTATGCTGAGCGAGGTGCTAGACAAACTGAAAGTGGCGAACAAGGTCGCTCGCGGCGTCGAACTGAAGCAAACGCTGGTCGCGTCCATCGGTCGTTCCCCAGGCGCGGACGCGCAAGCGGTCCTGCGCAAGTTGATCGACAGTGATCCAGGGTTGCGCGACATGGCCGCTCTCGGACTGACTCGCAACCTGACTGGGGAGAACTGGCCCTATGTCGTTCGCGGTCTCGCTTCGACGGACAAGCAGATGCTCTTTGAGATCATCCAGGCCCTGAAGCGTTCGCCGATCAAGCCGAAGCCGGAGCAGGCCGGGCCGTATCGCGCCTTGATCCTGTCAAGCGGCCGGCTCGATCCCGGCAATCGCTGGCAGGTCGTCGAACTGCTGCGTCATTGGGCGGGCGACAAGCGATTCAGCGTCGAGGAGAAGGACTGGAAGGGCGAGTTGGCCTCGTGGTCGAAGTGGTTCGGTCAGTCGTTCCCCAAAGAAGCGTCGCTTCCCGACGTCGTCGGCGACAAGACTGTCGAGTCGAAATGGAAGTTCGGAGAGTTGCTCGTGTATCTCGAAGGCGAGGGCAAGCAGGGTGACGCGACGAAGGGCCGAGTCGTCTTTGAGAAAGGGGCGTGCCTCAAGTGTCACAAGTACGGCAAGGAGGGCGAGGGCATCGGTCCGGACCTGACGACGCTATCGAAGCGATTCAAGCGGACCGATACACTGGAGTCGATCATCTATCCATCGAAGGTCATCAGCGATCAGTATCGCTCGGTGACGATTGTGACGACGAAGGGGCAGCAGATCACCGGGTTGGCCGCGCCGCAGGGCGATACGGTAACGGTGCTGCAGAGCGATGGTACGAAGGTGACGCTGAAGAAGAGCGAGATCGAGCAGCAGATCGCATCGCTGATCTCGGTGATGCCGGACAAGCTGCTCGACATGCTGACGAAGGAGGAGATTCGCGACCTGTTCGCGTATCTCGAGTCGGAACCGGCGAAGTAACTTTCGCAGCCCCTCGTTCCCACGCTCTGCGTGGGAACGGCTTCTTCGACGCTTTGCGTCGTCTTACGAACCGAGACGACGCAAAGCGTCGAAGAGCACGTTCCCACGCAGAGCGTGGGAACGAGGACAACCTCATTGAGGAGACAGTTCACCATGACGACTCGCTGGACACGCCGGCGGTTCATGCAGACAACGGCAGCGGCAGCGATCATTGCTCCTCTGTCGCGTGCGGAACAGCAGCCGAGCGAAAAGCTCAATGTCGCCGTCGTCGGCGTCACCGGCCAGGGGGGTTACGATCTCAGCAATGTTGCCGACGCCGGAGCCAACATCGTCGCCCTGTGCGACGTCGATGAACGGCTTGCCGGCCCAGTGCGTGAGAAGTATCCGAAGGCGGTCTTCGACGTTGACTTTCGCAAGATCGTCGAGCGCAAGGACGTCGATGCCGTCGTCGTCGGCACGCCGGACCATACCCATGCGCCCATCACGATGATGGCTCTCAAGGCAGGCAAACACGTCTACTGTGAGAAGCCGTTGACGCACACCGTCTTCGAGGCGCGCGCCATCGCCGAGGCGGCCGCCAAGGAGAAACGCGTCACCCAGATGGGGACGCAGATCCACGCTGGCGGCAACTATCGCCGCGTCGTCGAACTGATCCAGAGCGGCGCGATCGGCACCGTGAGCGAGGTTCACACTTGGTGCGGGCGATCCTACTGGGGCGGGGACAGGCCCACGGGCAAGGAGCCGGTGCCGCAAGGGTTGCACTGGGACCTGTGGCTGGGACCAGCGCCGGCGTGCGAGTTCTTTCACGGAAACGCCGACAAGAAGGCACGCGGGGTCTATCACCCGTTCAACTGGCGTCAGTGGTGGGACTTCGGCGGCGGCACGCTCAACGACATGGCGTGTCATCACATGGACCTACCGTTCTGGGCGCTGAAACTGCGCCATCCGACGAAGGTCAGCGCTGAGGGACCTCCGCCGCACAAGGAGTCGTCGGCCCAGTGGCTGACGATCCATTACGAGTTTGCGGCGCGCGGCGAGATGCCGCCGGTGAAGTTGACGTGGTACGACGGAGGCAAGCGGCCCGCGCTGATGAGTCAACC
>JBBRIK010001192.1:0-2572 GCA_038221045.1 Gemmatales bacterium | reverse complement strand
AAGTTCGAGGGCCGGCCGATCGACCTTCTCGACATCGTCGCCATCAACGCCTGGCCCGAACTCGACACGCTCGACAACGCCCTGGAAGCTCTGCCGACCGGGCTGGAAGGCGTGCGCTTTCCGAAGGAGATGCCGCGCAATCCATCGAAGCCCAAGCCGATGCACTGCAGCGCCTTCGCGGCCACTGGCCCGGCCACGAAGGACGGCAAGATCGTCTTCGGCCACATCACCATGTTCGACCTGTATCCGTCGAACTTCTTCAACGTCTGGCTCGATGTCAAACCGGCGAAGGGCCGGCGCGTCCTGATGCAAACGAGTCCCGGCGGCATCCAGAGCGGGATGGATTATTACCTCAACGACGCCGGCCTGCTCGTCTGCGAGACGACAATTGCGCAGACGCGCTTCGAGGCCAAGGGCATGGCTCTGGCCTCGCGGATTCGCAAGGCGACGCAGTATGGGGAGAGCATCGATCAGGCGGTCGCCATCCTCAAGGAAGGCAACAACGGCCTCTACACGAACGAATGGCTGCTGGCAGACATCAAGACGAATGAGATCGCGATGTTCGAGTTGGGCACGCACAAGAGCCGGCTGTGGCGGAGCAGCAAGAACGAATGGTTCGGCGGCACGGAAGGCTTCTACTGGGGCTGCAACAACGCGAAAGACCTCGACGTGAGGATGGAGACGGTTGCGAGCGTCGAGGGCCGGCCGGCGGCGGTGGTGTATCGGCCTTCGGAGCGCGACAAGGCCTGGCTCAAGCTGTTCGACCGGCACAAGGGCAAGATCGACGCCGACTTCGGCAAGCTCGCGTTCACCACGCCGCCGGTAGCGGCCTATCACTCCTTCGATGCGAAGTTCACGACGACGGAACTGGCGAAGCAACTGAAGACATGGGCGCTATTCGGTCCCCCGCTGGGGCGGACCTGGGAGCCGACGAGAGACGAACGAGAGAAGTTCCCTGAGGTTCGCCCCCTGGTCAGCAATCCCTGGACTGTCCTTCACGCGGGCCGGCCGGCGGAACCCGAGCGCGCCGCCGGCAAACCGGTCGATCTGCACGGACATCTGACGCCCGCGCCGAGCGGAGAGGCTGTGACGGCGACTCTCATTCCGGCGACGCTGCCGGCCTGGCATGGAACCATCCTCCCGAAGACCGACGCCGACGTCTGGCTGGCGACGGGGTTTGCCAATTACGAGCGCATCGTGGCCCTGGAGAAATCGCTGCGGAAGAAGACGCGGAGTGGCACTCTCTCGGAAGCGAATCGCGAGAAGGTGGCCCTGGCGCTGTTCCCCTTCCGGGCGGATTACGAGCTGGGTTCGCGCGCCGGCGGCGACGTGGCGCTGAGCAAGGTCCGCTTCGACTTCCGGCGCGATGAATGGTTCCGCATAGCTTCGGGCAAGGGCGTCCTGTTGCTGAATGCGCTGCGCGAGAAGCTCGGCGCGGAGACGTTCGACGAGATGATGAACGCCTTCGGGAAGGAGAACGCGGGGAAGCCCGTAACGACAGCGGCCTTTCGCGCTCATGTGGAAAAAGCAGCAAGCGTCGATTTGACGGGTTTCTTCAATGGCTGGCTGGATCGCCCCGGTCTTCCTGAAACGGCGCGCGACCGATCCGGTCCGTTCTCCGTGACAACGTTCTACGCCGAACTGGATCAGACGCTGATCGTCTATGGCAGCAGCGATGAGGCGACGACGAATCGCGAGGCGGCGCAGGCGCTGCAACAGGCCATTCGCGCCTTCAAGGCCAACGTCACCGTTGCGATCAAGTCCGACTGTGACGTGACAGCGGAGGACACGAAGAACCACCATCTGCTGCTCATCGGCCGTCCCACCACCAACCGGATCGTCGAGCGCATTCGGGGAGCGTTGCCCGTCACATTCGGCAGTGGTTCATTCGGGGTCCTCAAGACACAATACGCTCATGCCGGGAGCGCGGTGATCGTGGCGGCGGAGAACCCAGACAATCCACGCTATTCTGTCGTGGTCATCGCGGGGCTGGATGCCTCTTCGACGTGGAAGGCCACGCCGCAGTTGCCGGCGTTGCCGATGGCGGAGGTGATCGTGTTGCCGAACGGTGAAGCGGCGAAGCCGCTCGTCATCCCGCGCCAGACGAAGAAAGTGGAGACGAAGACTGCGCCGTAATGTGAAGGGGCATGGGGCCGCCCCTCCCGCTGGGTTCATCGACGCAGGGCTGGCTTGTCCTTCCTCGGGAAGGTGGGGCATGTCGCGGCTGCCGTGCTATTCGCGAAGCATTTCGCAGTAGCAAACCGGCCACGCGAAGGACAATAGTGCGTGTTCCCGCGTCGTGATTGCGTGACCCGGCTGCTGGATTCATCGTTCCGTCGATAATGGTGGACGCCAATGGTAATCAAGCACGAACTCGTGTACTTCATTGCCGGTCTTCTGGATCGGGGACGGATCTATACTGCAACTGAAATCAGCGACTTGATCCGCTTCTCGGTACACCCACGTTATTTTGCGGATCCACGACTGGCACCTGACCACCTTTGTCTTGCGTTAGTTGAAAGCGGCTTTGCAATGCGTGACGCCACCTTTGCGACCTATTGGCTGTCAGATT
>JBBRIK010001191.1:0-2573 GCA_038221045.1 Gemmatales bacterium | reverse complement strand
GGCCCACAGCGCGATCATCGTGTCACTCCCTCAACGTTGGGGCTATCACTCCCTCCCAGGAGCTACAATGATCGCCTATCCTCCTCAGTTTGCCAAGACCACCTGGAAGTTGTGTGGAACAACGAGGGCGTTGCCCTGGGCTATCTTGTTTCGCCCCTTCGGGGCAAGTGAGCGGACAGCCGATTACGCCCAGAGGTCACGCGAATCGATGAGCCGGTACTGATTCTGGGTTGCCGTCGTCTGTCTCGCTGTGGAGAATACGTCCATCGCCTGGAGACGTGACCCATGCAACACTTCGCGCGCCGCCGCGAAACTCTGGCTCGCTGCCTCGCGGACGAGGGACTCGACTGCCTCCTCGTCAGCAATCCGATCAACGTCAGCTATCTGACCAACTTCAGCGGCGACACCAGTTATCTGCTCGTCGGCCAGGACCGCTGCCTGCTCGTCAGCGACGCGCGCTTCACGCAACAATTGGCCGATGAGTGTCCCGATGTGGAGACGTTCATCCGCCCGCCGACGCAGCGCCCGCTCAATGCGGTGGCCGCGACGCTCGAAAAGCTCGGCCATCGCAATGTCGGTTTCGAGAGCGCAGCCGTCACCGTGGCCGACCTGGAGGGATTGCGGCAGCTGCTTCCGGTCGCCAGTTGGAAGGGACTCACGGATCGCGTCGAGAAACTCCGCGCCATCAAGGATGAGTTCGAGTTGCGCGAGATTCGTCAGGCCATCACCATTGCCGAGAAGGCGTTCACCGTCCTCTGCGCCCTGATCGGACCCGACGACACCGAACAGGAATTGTGCGACGCGCTGGACGCCTACCTGCGCAAGGCGGGCGGCGCCGGCTCGTCTTTTCCTTCGATCATCGCCTCGGGACCGCGGGCCGCTCTGCCGCACGCGCCGCCGACAAGCCAGCGCGTCGGCGAGTCGCCGCTGCTCTTGATCGACTGGGGCGCTTCGGGACGCTTCTATAAAAGCGACTTGACGCGCGTTGTGGATACCCGTAGAAATGGTGCTTCCGCCAGTGACGGCTCCCGGCTTGAGACGATCCATGCGCTCGTGAGGAAGGCCCAGGAAACGGCCATCCGCGCGGTTCGGCCCGGCGTCAAGGCGCACGACGTCGATGCCGTGGCCCGCAAGGTGCTAGGCGACGCGGGATACACTCTGGATCACGGCCTGGGACACGGCATCGGCTTGCAGGTGCATGAAGCGCCGGGACTGCGGCCCCACTCGGATACGGTCCTCGTACCGGGAATGGTCATCACCATCGAGCCGGGAGTGTATGTATCCGGGTGGGGCGGTATCCGCATCGAGGACGACGTCCTCGTCACGCCGGACGGCTGCGAGGTCCTGTCTCACTTATCGCGGGACCTGGTCCCCGTGTTCGGAGACTGAGGCTCTGAAAAGGAGGGTTGTGGTGGCGGAAGCAGCACGCGATCCCGGCCCCTTCGACGTGGCGACGGTCCACAAGCTCGTCCGCCTCATGGCCCGGCACGATCTCAACGAGATTCTCCTCGAACAGGGCGATGTGCGTATCCGTCTGCGCCGCGGCGTTTCGGCATCGATGGTCGCTGCCGCGCCGGCCGTCATCCCTGCTGCTCTGTCTGCTCCTCAAGCACACTCCCCGGCAGCCGCTTCCCCCGCCACGCCAAGCACGCCGGCCAAGACGCTGCATGAAATCAAGAGTCCGATGGTGGGTACGTTCTACAAGGCAGACAAACCCGAGTCCGAACCTTACGTCAAGAAGGGCGCGCGGGTCACTCCGTCCACGGTCGTCTGCATGATCGAGGCGATGAAGCTGTTCAACGAGATCCAGGCCGAGTGTGCCGGCACCATCGTTGAGGTCTGCGTCGAGAACGCCCAGCCGGTCGAGTTCGGGACGGTCCTGTTTCGCGTCGATCCTGCTGGGTGACCCTTCCTCGCCGCTTGCGGCGTACTTCGGATTGTGGGAATGTTCCAACGAATCCTCGTCGCAAACCGTGGCGAAATCGCTCTGCGAGTCATCCGCGCCTGCAAGGACCTCGGCATCGAGGTCGTGGCCGTGTTCAGCGAGGCGGATCGCGGCGCGCCCTATCTCGCGCTCGCCGATCGCGCCATCTGCATCGGCCCGGCCGCCTCCGCGGAGAGCTACCTCAAGATCCCGCGTCTGATTGCGGCAGCGGAGTTGGCCGACGTCGATGCCATTCATCCCGGCTACGGGTTCCTCTCCGAAAACCCGAAATTCGCTCACATTTGCCGGGAATCCAAGATCGAGTTCATCGGCCCGAGTGAGGAGGCGATGCTCCTGCTGGGCAACAAGAGTGAGGCTCGCAAGCTCGCCCAGAAGACCGGCGTCCCTGTCGTGCCAGGCAGCGAGGGCCTGATCACCGATGAGAAGGACGCGCTGCGGTACGCGCACAGCATCGGCTATCCGGTGCTGATCAAGGCCGCGGCGGGCGGCGGCGGGCGCGGCATGCGCGTGGCCCGCAACGACATCAGCCTGCAAGGCGGTCTGACGGCTGCGCGCCAAGAGGCCGAGAACGCCTTCAAGGACGGCAGCGTCTACCTCGAAAAGTACATCGAGCAGCCTCGTCATGTCG
>JBBRIK010001190.1:0-2573 GCA_038221045.1 Gemmatales bacterium | reverse complement strand
ACACGCCCCGCTCGCCCTTCTCACTCGCGAAAGCGCTGCTCGGTCCACGGGTCGCCGCGCATGTGATAGCCGCCGTGGTCCCAGGCTTCCCAGAATCCCGCCTGGTCCTGGTCCAGCAACTCGATGCCGCGAACCCACTTGGCGCTCTTCCATAGATACAAGCGTGGAACCAGGAGCCGCAGCGGATAGCCGTGGTCCGGCTCAAGATCCTTGCCGTCGTGCTTCCACGCGAACAGGCAGTCCTCGCCGAGGAAGTCCGCCAGCGGCAGGTTTGTCGTCCATCCCTCTTCGGAGTGGATCAGGACAAATTTTGCTTCCGGCTTCAACTTCACCTTGTTCAGCACTTCGCGTGTCGAGACGCCCTCAAAAAGGTTGTTGAGCTTGCTCCAGCGCGTGACGCAGTGCATGTCCGCCTGCACCTGCATGCGCGGCAGCGCCTGGAACTCGTCGTAGCTGCACTGCCAGGGAGACTCGACGAGGCCAAAGATGTGAAAGGTCCAGCGAGCGCGATCGAAGCGAGGCACCGTTCCGGCGTGCAGCACCGGCCACTTGCGCGTCTCGACCTGGTGCGGCGGAATACGCTTCGACCGCTGCACGTCGGGGCTGACGATGAGAGGAAGTTCCTCGCTCATGGGTGCCTCAATAGTGCAGACCACTCTTGCGGACGTGAACCATGGGCTTGCCCTCGCTCAGCACCCGCCCGCTCGTCACCCGGCCCACCAGGATCTCGTGATCGCCGGCGGGATGGACCGCCTCGACCTTGCAATCGAGATAGGCCAGCGACTCGCTCAGCACGGCGGTGCCGTCCGGCGTCCGCTCCAGCGCCAGCGTGCTGAAGACGTTCTCGCCGGGAGGAATGCCGCGCCCGAAGTAAACGATCATGTCGGTCTGGCCATCGTCGAGGACATTCAGCACGAAGGTGTCGCCAGGATGGAGCCAGGCTTCGAGGACGCGGCCACGACGAATGGCGGCCATGACCAGGGGCGGATCGAACGAACACTGTTGCACCCAACTGGCGAGCATGCCGGTCTCTTCCGTGCCGCGCCGGGCCGTCAGGATGAACAGCCCACTCGGAATCCGTCCCAGCGCGGCGGCCCACGGTTTGTCGCTGTCGCTCATCAGGGCGCCTTCTCTTTCAGCAACTTCTCGATCATCGCATCGAACGGCGGCTTGGGCTTTCCGATGTGCCTCTCTTCGATCTTTCCGGCGCGATTGAACACAAACAGACACGGGAAGCCAGGGTCGTGGAGCTTGTCCCGCCACACGCTTTCTTCCTCATCGAGTTGGAAATTGGGTATAGCCACTTTCTTTTCGCGCAGGAACTTCACGGAACCGTCAATCGCATCCTCGTCAGTCAGAGCATCGAGATTGACGGTGACGACAACGAGTCCCTGTTCCTTGAACCGGCGGTGCATCTGAACCAGATGCGGGATGGTCTCCTTGCACGGCACTCAGGTAAAGTTCCAGAATTCGACAATGACGACCTTGCCCTTGTTCTCGACGACGAACTTGCCCAGGGCGTCGTACTTGATCTTCTTCATGGTGATTGGTTCGTCGGCAGCCTGGAGCGGCAGCACGGCGAGCATCGCAATCGCGAGAACCTTCTTCATGGCTCGTCCTCCTTATCTCTTCATGGTAGCTTCCGATCCTTTGATGCGGTAGAGCGTCCCTTTGATACGCCTTCCTCCCGGTTCTCCGGCGCGGATCATCTGCGAGGTGTACGTCAGTCCCTGACTTTGCAGCGTATCGCGGAAGTGCTGCATCGGCACGCGGTCCTGATCGGTCAGCAGACATTCGCCGCCGGGAGCGACGACGTGCTTGATGAGATGGACCAGCGGCTCGACGTTGCGCATCTCGTAGATGAGGTCGGAGGCGAGCAGCAGCGGCACTTTCAGGTTGGACGGCGGGAAGCGCCAGTCCATGTGCAGCGTCTCGAAGTTGTCGAAGCCGTTGATCCAGGAATTCTCCCTGGCGAACTGCATCGCCGTGGCGTCGTAATCGCTGAAGATGACGTGCATTCCCAGCGACTGCGCGACGATGCCGGGCAGCCCAAGACCGCAGCCGACTTCGAGGACCGTCAGGCCCGCTGGCCAGGTCTGCTTGAGGAGGTACTTGCCGAGCATCCGCGCGCCGGGCCAGAGGTCGGCCCAGTAGGGGACGTATTCGTCCAGGGCGTGATGCGTCTTGAGGGTCGGGTTTTCGAGCAGTTGGTCGGACCGCTCGGGGAGGGTGAGGATATACGTCCGGCCCTCGAGGATGACGGACTCGCGCGCGACAGGCCCGAGCGCTTCGCGCGGCGTTTCGACGAGGAGGGGACGATCGAGTTTGTTTTCAAAGCTCATGGGAAAATGGGAGGGCAGGAGACCAGCGATGGCGGCACAAATCCGCAAGGAGAGTGTACCACGACGCGGTGAGCGTGGGAACCCTGCTCAGGAAGCAACGCACATTCCTCGTTCCCACGCTCTGCGTGGGAACGTGGTCTTCGACGCTCTGCGTCGCGGTGGCTCGTCAGACGTCGCATTGTCTCTGTTCGTAAGACGACGCAGAGCGTCGAAGAAGCCGTTCCCACGCAG
>JBBRIK010001189.1:0-2574 GCA_038221045.1 Gemmatales bacterium | reverse complement strand
ACCGTGGGATGGAAACCCGGCCGCGAGTCGCGCCGGCCCGCTGCCGGGGGCCGGCTCGACCGAGTCAGTCATCCGTCTCCAGTACGGCCAGGAACGCTTCCTGCGGAATGTCCACCTGGCCAATCTGCTTCATGCGTTTCTTGCCGGCGGCCTGCTTCGCCCACAACTTCCGCTTCCGCGTGATGTCGCCGCCGTAGCACTTCGCCGTCACGTTCTTCTTCATCGGCGCGATGCTCTCGCGCGCGATGATCCGCGTGCCGATCGCCGCTTGCAAAACGACCTCGAACAGGTGGCGATCAATCTCCTCGCGCAACTTCTTCAACAGCTTTCTCCCGCGACGCTCCGCCGAGGAGCGATGCACGATCGTCGAGAGGGCATCGACGCGATTGTGATGCACCAGTACGTCGAGACGGATCAAGTCCGCCGGCCGATAGGCCAGGAACTCGTAATCCATCGTCCCGTAGCCGTGCGTGATCGACTTGAGCTTGTCGTACAGGTCGTAGATGATCTCCGCGAGCGGCATCTCGTAGACGAGAATGGCTCGCGTCGGACTCAGATACTCGGTGCGGACGTAGATGCCGCGTCGTTCGCTGCACATTCCCATCAGGTCGCCGATGTTGGTGGCCGGGAGCAGGAAGTTGATGCGCACGATCGGTTCGCGGAACTCCTCGACCTGGCCGGCCTAGGGCACCTTCTGCGGGCTGTCGATCAGGATCGTCTCGCCCCGGCGGGTCAGCACTTCATAGGTCACGTTCGGGGCCGTCTGGACCATGTCCAGGTCGTTGTCGCGTTCGAGCCGCTGCTGGATGATTTCGCGATGGAGCATGCCGAGAAAGCCGCATCGGAAGCCAAAGCCGAGTCCCTCGCTCATCTCCGGCTGATAGACGAAACTCGAGTCGTTGAGCCGCAGTTTGCCGAGGGCCTCGCGCAGGTTCTCGAAGTCGCGATTGTTGACGGGATACAGACCGCTGAAGACCATCGGCTTCGATTCCTTGTAGCCCGTCAGAGCTTCCGTCGCGGGATTGAAGGCGTTCGTAACCGTGTCGCCGATGTGGACGTCCGACAGCGTCTTGATCTGGGCCATGAAGTAGCCGACCTGACCGGCCGACAACTCCTCCATGGGCGTCGGCGCGGGCCGAAACTGGCCGATGTCGGTAACGTCGTGTTCGGTGTTGCCGCGCATCAGTTTGATGCGGTCGCCCTTCTTGAGAACGCCGTCCATCAGGCGGATATAGACGACAACGCCCTTGAAGGTGTCGAAATGGCTGTTGTAGATGAGCGCCTTGAGCGGAGCGGTGGCTGAACCCGGTGGTGGTGGGATGCGCTCGATAATTGCTACGAACAGCTCGTCGATGCCGGCGCCGGTCTTACCGCTGACGCGGATCACCTCCTCCGGCTTCGCGCCGACGGCGTGTTCCATCTCGGCGAGGACCTCGTCGGGCCGGGCGATGGGCAGGTCGATCTTGTTGAGGACCGGAACGATGGTCAGATCGTTTTCGATGGCGAGGTAAGCGTTGGCGACGGTCTGGGCCTGCACGCCCTGGCTGGCATCGACGAGAAGGATGACGCCCTCACAGGCAGCGAGAGAGCGCGAAACCTCGTAGTTGAAATCGACGTGGCCGGGCGTGTCGATCAGGTTCAGTTCGTACTTCTGGCCTTTATGCGTGTGGAAGACCGTGACCGGATGCATGCGGATGGTGATGCCGCGCTCGCGTTCGAGGTCCATCGAGTCGAGCAATTGGTGCTTGAAATCGCGCTGGGAGATCGCCCCGGTCCTGAGCAGGAGCTGATCGGCGAGCGTGCTCTTGCCGTGATCGATGTGGGCGATGATGGCGTAATTGCGGATATGTTGTGTTTCAGTCATCTCACTTCCGTCGCTGAGGTGGGGCAGGGAGCGTCTGAAGTAGTTTACCAGCTTCGGCGCGGGCCGTCTATCTTGCCGCTTGCGGCTCAGCGGGCGGTTCGCTAAGCCGCAAGCGGCAAGAATGAGGCAACCGGCTCGCCTGAGTTTTCTGAATATTTCCTCGCCATCCGCCGATAAGACTAAAGACGCCAGGGAGTGGCGTCCTCCATTCTTGCGCTCTCGTCATGGCCGAACTCATGCAACGGTTTCCCGTAATCCCAGGCTACCAGATTTATCAGTGCCTCGGCGGCGGACTGCTCACAACGGTCTATGCTGCGCGCGACTGTGAGACCGACGAACCCTGCGCCCTCAAGGTACTCCGCGAAGACTGGGAAGATCCGGCGACCGGCATCAAACTGCTCCAGCGCGAGGCGCGGGCCGGCTTGCAGGTCCACGATTCGCGGCTCGTCAACATCCGTCATGTGCATGTCCTGAAGCCGCCTTACTATCTCGTGATGGACCTGCTGGCCGGTGAGTCGCTGCGCCGCCGGCTGCGGCGCGACTATCGTCTCGAACTGGCCGACGCCTTGTGGATCACGCGCCAGTCGGCCCAGGCCCTGTCGGCCCTGCATCGGGCGGGGTTCCTTCATGGCGACGTCAAACCGGACAACATTCGCCTCGTCGAGGATGGCGCCGCCGTGCTGATCGATCTCGGCTTCGCCCATCGTCCG
>JBBRIK010001188.1:0-2582 GCA_038221045.1 Gemmatales bacterium | reverse complement strand
CCCCGTCTTTGGTTACCCGCGCCGCGTAGTCTTCGGAGCGCAGCGCGAACTGCATCATCCCCCAACGCGCCCCGCTCCGAAGACTCCGCGTTGCGGCTAACCAAGAAATGAATTCACGTCAGGCACTGGTCAGAGACACTGTTTGGGAGCATCGGGACGGGCGAGGGTCTCAAGGACGGGACGAAGCATGGCGTCGAGTTCGGGACGCTGGAGCGTCTGAGCGGCCCAGGCTTGCCAGGCAGCGACGGCTGGCGGATCGAGTTTGCTCGACGTGAGGAAAGCGGCTCGCAGCGGGGCCACGTCGTCGCGCGTCAGCAGCCCGGCCTCGACTTTGTACACCGTCAGGCAAGCAGGATCGGAAGAAGAGGGAGAGAGGAGAAGTTCGGCAAGGTGGACGGCGGGTTGTGGACCCGAGCGCGGAACGACGAGATGTTCGGTCATGCCGCGCGAATGGCTGACAAGGACGCGCAGCAGACGGGGCGCCTCGACGGCCGCCACTTCGAGACGAAGCCGGGCCGGGTCCGCGGAGGCAACGAGCGCGTGCTGTCCGTCCTCGAAGGCGAACCGCACGTTGGCCGTATTCGGGATGAAGTTGGCGACGATGCCGGAGGCGAGAGTTTTGCCGAGGCGATTGGCGGCATTCCCGACTCCGGCGCGGATCTGTCCGGCGAGACGAGCCAGGATGCGATCCGCCCCCAGCAGCACGGAAAGACGCAGACAGCGGCGACAGGAATCGTGTTGCAGGTGGTAGGCGACATCGGCGTCGTTGTTGTCGAACAGGCCGCGCGCGTGCCAGAAGAGATGAACCAGGGAGGGATGCCAGAGTTGCGAGCGGGCGAGTTGTTCCGACTTGCGGCAATGAGTACAACTCGTCAGATGGGTGCGTTCGCCGTCGTTCCAGTTCTCGCGCAGCACCCCGGAACGCAGCCGGGAAAGCGGTAGACAACTCATCGCCGGTATGGGGGAGGCCAGGGTGCGTTCGATCCTGTCAGGATCGTTGCTGACTACCTCCACGAGAAGTCTGTTCAGTCCTGGCTCATCCATAGTGCCGTCTCACGGCATGAGACAAAGTTGCCACAATGGGAGCATTATACCCCGGAGCCGCATCGGGGGAAACCGCTTTCGTGGGAGTGCGTGAGGTCATGCTGGGCGTTTAGCGCTCTTTTCCTTCGCAGAGAAGAGCGCTAAACGACAAGGACGGTCACACCGCCTTGGGGCTGAGGGCGTCGCTCTCGACGAGGATGAGTCCCTCGACCGTTTCCTCGGCGCACACCGTCGGCCGAGACTCGACGGTCTTCGCTTCAACGCACGCCTCGACGCCCCAGTAGACCCGCCAGCCCTGCTCGGTGCGGACGAACTCGAAGAACATAAGTTACCCCGTGGGTTGGAATCGATCCCTGTCGGCTCAATGATTGGCTTCCGCTGCCTTGGCGCGGCGTCCGCTTCCCCATTTCACGCGACCCGCAATTCGCTTGAAGTATTCATCGTCCGATTGCGACATGATTCTTGACATGAACAAACGTCATTCTTGCCGCTCGCGGCTTTGCAATCTTCTGCAAAGCCGCAAGCGGCAAGAGGGGCTACATCCGAACGAAACGCAGCAAGAGAAGGATGCCGGTTCCGATCACGATGAGAAAGAACAGCGTCGAGCCGGCCAGGAGAAACCAGTCGCCGACTGCACCCCTAGGAGCTGGCTTCTGAGCCAGGGCCAGTCGCAACTGACTCTCGACCTCGCGCCGCAGCAGACTGTCCGGCGGCTGCCAGCACAGCGTTACATGGCACATCCCCAGCGACGCCTCGACTTCCAGCGTCGTCATGCGCTCCACCAGCACCGACGCCTGCCGAGCAGCGCTGGCCTGCTCGGGATCGATCAGCAGCACGTTGCCGGTCTGAACAAAGGGCAATCGCCAGCGCTCGAAGACCTCACCCAGAACGGCCTCGACCAGCGAGGGATGGACGTTGTAGAGGGCCGTGAAGCGGCGGCGGCGGCGCAAGACAAGGACGGTGGTGAGGATGACGACAAGGAAGTAAATGGCGTAAGCGACGATGCGGCCCAGGGCGATCGGATCGTCCGCGTTGTGAAAACGTGCCTGGAGCCACCAGGCCCGCCAGGTGTCGGTCCGCATCAGGCTGCTGAGAAGAGCGGGGCCGCCGAAAAGGAGCAGACCCGAAGCGGCGAAGAGGATGCCGGCGAAGTCCCAGGGACCGCTGACGAGCAGGCCGTGCGACCGGCGATTGACCAAGCCGAGGATGCCCAGGTAGACCGCCACCGGAAACAGTACAGCCAACAGCAGCAATGTCGTCGCCTTTCCTCGGCTGAATCGCTCATCATTCTAGGATCGAAGCGCGCCGCGGGCGAGACGCGATTGACGTGAAGTGCGTGCTAGACTACAACCGCCGCCCCACGAGCAAAGCCCGGCCCTTCCGGAAGGAGAAGGTGATGCCCCGACTCTGGACACGATCCATTCGTTCTTTGTCCTTGATTCTGCTGCTCGGCGTCTGCGCGCCCGGCTGCGGCAAGAAGTCCTCCGAGAGCGCCTCGCCAGCCCAGACGGTCGCGACTCCCATTGAGGAGAAGAAAC
>JBBRIK010001187.1:0-2586 GCA_038221045.1 Gemmatales bacterium | reverse complement strand
CACGGCGTCGCGGAGAGGCTCCCGAACGGAAGCGGAGCGGCGGAGAGAGCGCCGAGTCCGTGCAAGGGCCAGTAACGCATCGACTCGCGGCCGGTGCGAAACTGCACCTCGCGGGCCAGGCTCTGGGCCTGCGTCCAGAGATACTGGTCGAGGTGCTGCCCTTCGTTTTTGCAGTCTTCCTCGTAGCGCGTCTCGAGAAGTTGCTCGGCCGCGCGTTCCTTCTCTTGAAGCGTACGCCGCGTGCTGTTGTACACCAGCAGCGACACCGCTCCCAGGGCCAGCGTCACCAGGGCCAGGAAGTACACAGTCAGCGACAGGCGAATCGAACGCATAGGTCCTTCCTCTCGCTCACGTTTCCGGCGAATTCGGCGGCGCGTCTTCGCTCCGCATCGTGTATCCCTCGCCCCAGCGAGTCAGGATCAGGGGCGGATCGAAACCCTTGTCAACCTTGTTGCGAATGTAGCGAATGTACACGTCAACAACATTGGACGTACTCTCGTCATGCTCGTCGTAAAGATGCTCCCAGATCATCGAGCGAGTCACGACCTTACCGCGATGAAAGGCGAGAAACTGGAGCAAGGCGTACTCTTTGGGCGTCAGGGGGATCGTCTTTCCGGCGCGCTTGACGGTGCGGGCCGCAGTGTCGATCTCCAGATCGAAGATGCGTAAGACAGGATCCTTGACCTGATGCCCGCGGCGGATCAGGGCGCGGAGCCGGGCGAACAGTTCCTCGAGTTGAAAGGGCTTGGTCAGGTAGTCATCGGCGCCGAGGTCCAGGCCATGCACCTTGTCCTCGATGGCATTGCGGGCGCTCAGCATGATGACGTGCATGGTCAAGCCGTCTCGCCTCCAGCGCTGTAACAAGGAGTAGCCGTCTTCCTTGGGAAGCATCACATCGAGGACGATCACGTCATAACTGGCCGAACGAGCCTTGAAGTCGCCCTCCTCACCGTCGTGGGCGACGTCAACGGCGAACCCTTCCTCTTCCAGCCCCTGCCGCAAGGCCCGGCACAGCGGCTTGTGGTCCTCGATGAGCAGGACTCGCATGCAGCAACCTCGAGAAACAGGAGGGAGAAGTCGAGGAGCAGGAAGGTGAGAGTCGGGGGGGTGAAGGGGTACCGTCAAAAGTCACCGCCCGCCAGGCTCTCACCCTCCTGCCCCACTCAAGGGCGGCTCGGCATCATCACCAGTGCAGTTATGCTAATCTCAAGATGATGAAAAGATAATGAGAGGGCCAAAGTTTCAACCAGGGGTCGAGAACTGGTGAGGGGGCCTTCTTGACCGCCTGGGACGGGGGTCTACAACGAAAGGAGCGGCGTTCCCACGAGCGAGACGCCCGTGGCACACGCTCAACGATCGAGGTCTCATCGTGGCCGATGCACCTATTCAGACTCCCCCCGCGTCCGGGCTGCCTCCTGTTGCGCCGCCGTCGGGACGGTTCATCCTTCAGATGTTCCTCGTCCCCGCGCTGATCGTCGGGGCCGTCGTGCTTGTGGGATTTGGCTGGAGCCGAATGTTCGGCGGAACGCGCTCGCCGGAACAGTTCCTCCGCGATCTCGACGCAGGCAACCTCGAAGTCCGCTGGCGCGCCGCCGCCGACCTGGCGCAGGTGCTGCCGCGCGACACCACCCTGGCCTCCAACACGGGCTTCGCTCTCGACCTCGCCGGACGGCTCCGCCACGCCCTCGACGACAACCGCATCTCCGAGAAGGTCCGCACCGAACAACTCGCCGTGTCTGGCCAGCCAACCTCGCTCCCCCCTCAGGCCATTCAAGCCGAGCGCGAT
Source organism: Gemmatales bacterium (assembly GCA_038221045.1). GTDB lineage: Bacteria > Planctomycetota > Planctomycetia > Gemmatales > Gemmataceae > JBBRIK01. The sequence continues at coordinate 800 of JBBRIK010001187.1, read as the reverse complement.
CAGATATGGTATCTCATTGCCTGCCTGGGCAATTTCCAGGTACCCGTGGCTGCGCCCTTGCTGCAAACGATCGCTCTGGAGCAGAAGGGGGCGGATGCCGAGACGATCTTCCGCCGCCGCGCTCAGGCGGTGTTCGCGCTCACCGTTCTGGGCAGCAACGCCAGGAAATTCGAGCGGCTTCCGGCGGAGCGACGCCAGCAGGTTCTGACCGAACTGAAGGAAGAGAGCGCGTCTCAAGGCGAGCGCGGCCGCTGGTCGGGCGCCGCCCTGAGCTATCTCGAAGGCCGGAAGGATGCTCTCCCCGTCGGTGATACGCTCTGCAAGTTGGCCCTCGATCCCTCGCCGTTTCTGCGCAAACAGGTTGCCGGCGCTCTCACCTACTGGGACGGACCGGAAGTCGAGGAGACGCTGCTGGCGCTGACCAAGGACGATGGCAAGGGGGATGATCCCATCGCCTGGGACGAGGCACAGGAGCAGTACCGCAAGAAGCATCCCGAGGAGGTTCGCCGTCAGAATCAGCGCGACATTGTCTACAACGCCGCGCTGACGCTGGCGCGGCGCGGCTCCGCACGCGCTCTTCCACTCGCCAGCCTCTACACGGAAATGCTCGACGAAAAGAAACAGCAGGAATTCGCCCACAGCGATGCGCCGCAGGAGAGTTCCGCTGAGGCCCGCGCGGTGCAGACCATCCTCGCCACCCTCGACGCCCTCAATCAATTGCGCACCGCCGGCAAGGAGGTCCCCTTCCTGGCCGGCTCGCTCGAATCACTCGTCAACAGCGAGAACACGTCCGTCCGCAC
>JBBRIK010001186.1:0-2587 GCA_038221045.1 Gemmatales bacterium | reverse complement strand
TTACTTCGTGCGGGGCTCCTTTCTTCGTGCGCGGCTCGTTACTTCGTGCGCGGCTCCTTACTTCGTGCGCGGCTCCTCGCCGAAGTAATACAATGCCCCCACCTGCCCTGCCATCGACTCTCGCCTTCACAACCTTTTCCGCGAGGTACTCTCATGCGACGATTGGTTTGCGTCTTTCTGTTCTCCTGCCTGGCGCTTACCTTGCCACGCGTCTCGGCCGAGGAGTTCAAGCTCGAACCTGGCTACATGCTCCTCTTCAACGGCAAGAACCTCGACGGCTGGAAAGAGGCGAGCGGCAAGAAGGAAGCGCTCGACGGCAAGACCGAAGCCTACAACGGCCGCTTCAAGGTGGTCGAGGGCGTGCTGGTCTACGATCCCGCCGTGAAAGGCGATCTCTACATCGAGACGACGAAGGAGTTCGGCAAGGACGTGTCCATCAAATTCGACTTTAAGCCCGGTCCGAAGTGCAACAACGATCTCTTCCTGCGCGGCACCAAGTTCGACATCGTTCCCGGCAATAAAGAGAACAAGAACGTCAAGGAAGGCGAGTGGCATACCCTGGAGATCGTCGTGACCGGCGACAAGCTCGAGCACAAGATCAACGGCGACACGGTGCGCACGTCCAAGGCGGGCGCCAAGGCGACGCCGTTCAAGTTACGCGCGGAGTTCGGCGCCATCGAAATCAAGAACCTGCGCGTGAAGGAATAGTTGAGCGCAGCCGCGACCTCACAACCCCATTAGGAAGCGCAGCCGCGATTCCACCTCGGCCATCGTTGTGGACGAAACGGTTCCCATCGCTCGGATCAGGCGTTCGCACGAGATGGAGCGCACGTCCTCGCACTTGACGTAGCTGGGGACGTGGAGTCCTCCTTCGGGGGGAAGAACCTCGACGTGCGTGCGGATTCGCTTCTTTCGCGAGGTCAGCGGAATGGCGATAACCAGATCGGCGCCGCTTTGATTGAAGCCGTCCACGGAGACGATCAGGATAGGGCGTGTGCCGGATTGTTCTCGGCCGCGCCCCGTCCCGAGGTCGGTCATCCACACTTCACCGCGCGCCGGCAGCGGACCTGTGCTCATGCGGATTCCTCGGCGGGTGGTTCCGGAGTCAGGCAGCGCCCGTCTTCCGTCCAGCGTTCCGCGGGGTCTACGCCATCCATCAGGGTCGATTCCCACCGTTTCCGCTCGGCCAGTTCTTCGGCCCAGGCTTCCGGGTCGGCTTTGAGCGCGGCATAGTCGGCGGTCAGCTGCTCAAAGAACACCTTGCGACGATAGGCATCGAGCGCCTTGTCGAGAACGTCCACCATCGTCTGGCCGGTCTGTTCGGCCAGCTCTTTCAGAATCTGCTGCGACGTTTCACTGATGCGCATGGTCGGCGGTGACATGACGATTGCCCTCTGGTGTCTACCTTTCAGTATACCTAACACGCCGCCGCGAGAAGTCTATCCGGCCGCCGACAAACCTGCTATGCTGCCGGTTCGTCTTTCGCCAAACGCCAGGCCGAATGTGGAGAGTCCGTACCAGCCATGACCGACCCCAAGCTGATCCGTAACTTCTCCATCATCGCCCATATCGACCACGGCAAGAGCACCCTCGCGGACCAGTTCTTGCTCAAGACCGGCGCCATCACCAAACGCGACTTCCGCGCCCAGGTTCTCGATGACATGGACATCGAGCGCGAACGCGGCATCACCATCCAGATGCACCCGGTCACCATCTTCCACAAGATCGGCAACACGACCTACGAGTTGAACCTGATCGACACGCCCGGCCACGTCGATTTCAACTACGAAGTGTCGCGCAGCCTCGCCGCCTGCGAGGGGGCCATCCTCCTCGTCGATGCCTTTCAGGGCGTGCAGGCGCAGACGGTCGCCAACGCCTACCTGGCCATCGAGGCCGACCTGACCATCATCCCGGCGCTCAACAAGATCGACATGCCGATCGCCCGGCCGGACGCGGTCATGGCCGAGATGGAGACCGCCCTCGGCATCAAGCCCGAGGAAGTGCTGCGCTGTAGCGGCAAGAGCGGCATCGGCATCGACGAACTGTTGCAAGCGATCATCGACCGCATCCCGCCGCCGCCCGGCGTCCCCGACGCCCCGCTCAAGGCGCTCGTCTACAACAGCCATTTCGACACCTACAAGGGTGTTGTCGTCTACATTCGCATCATGGAGGGTTCGCTGCGCAAGGGGCAGCGCATCAAGCTCATGCGCGGCAACCAGGAGTACGACGTCGCGGAGATGGGTCAGTTTCGCCCGGCGCCTACCGTCATCACCGAGTTGGGGATGGGGCAGGTTGGCTATTTCACGGCCAACATCAAGACGATCAAGGACGTCCACATCGGCGACACGGTAACCGATGCCGCCAACCCGACCGAAACGGCACTGGCTGGCTACAAGGAGCCGAAGCCGATGGTCTTCAGCGGCCTGTATCCGACCAATAACAACGACTTCGAGAACCTGCGCGAGGCGCTGGCCAAGCTCCAGCTCAACGACTCCAGCTTCAGCTACGTCCCGGAAGTCAGCGAGGGGCTGGGCTTCGGCTTCCGCTGCGGCTTCCTCGGCATGTTGCATCGCGAGATCATCCAGCA
>JBBRIK010001185.1:0-2591 GCA_038221045.1 Gemmatales bacterium | reverse complement strand
TGCGGCGTAGCGACATTCCCGCTACGCCGCAAGCGGCAAGAAGGTTACTTCTTCTGCTGGAGGTGATGGATGATGCGCTCGGCGAACCCCATGCTGCTGACTGCATCTTTGTCGGTATAGTTGGGCAACTGCCGGGCGATGTCGTAGGTGACGTGCAGCTTGCCGCCGGGACCGCGGCGGGCGGTCTCATCGCTCTCCGCGAAGGTGGACTCCACTCCCTGATAGACCAGTTTCGCCGCCTCGTCCCAGTGCATGTGCTCGAGCATCATCACGCCTGACAGCAGCACCGCTCCCGGATTGGCCACGTTCTTGCCTGTGTACTTCGGCGCGGTGCCGTGTGTCGCCTCGAACATGGCCGCCCGATCGCCGATGTTGGCGCCCGCAGCCAGGCCGATGCCGCCGGTCATCGCCGCCGCCGCGTCGGAGATGTAGTCGCCGTTGAGGTTCGATGTCGCGATGACGCTGTACTCGTCTGGCCGCAACTGGATCTGCTGGAACATGCTGTCCGCGATGCGGTCCTTGATAAGCAGCCTGCCCTTGCCGTCCATCACCTTGTCTTCGATTTCCTTCTCGGTGACGACCCTGTCGCGGAACTCCTCTTTCGCCACCTCGTAGCCCCAGTCCTTGAAGGCCCCCTCGGTGTATTTCATGATGTTGCCCTTGTGCATGATGGTCACGCTGGGCAGCTTCTTTTCCAGGGCGTAGCGGATGGCCATTCGCATCAGCCGTTTCGATCCCTCCGGCGACATCGGCTTGATGCCGATGCCCGAGGACGGAATCACGTTGTAGCCGAGTTCCTTCAACAGTGCGATCACCCGTTTCGCCTTGTCGGATCCGCTCTTGAGGTCGATGCCGCAGTACACGTCCTCGGTGTTCTCGCGGAAAATGACCATGTCCACCTTGTCGGCCTTCTTGTTGGGGGCGTCGATGCCCTTGAAGTAGCGGACCGGCCGGACGCAGGCATAGAGATCGAACTTGATGCGCAGATAGACGTTGATCGAGCGGAAGCCGCCGCCGATGGGGGTGGTCAGCGGCCCCTTGAGGCCGAGACTGTAATACTCGAACGCCTTGAGCGAGTCGTCGGGCATGTAGAGCTTACGCTGCTCGTCCTCGCTGAGGTTGTTGACCTCGGCGTCCTTCACCTGGGGATAGTAGAGCGAACGGGCGGCATCGCCGGCGTGGATGTCGAACCAGTGAATCTTGCGCTTGCCGCCATACGCCTGGGCGACGGCCGCGTCGAGGACCTTGACGGCGCAGGCGGTGATGCCGGGGACGCTGCCGACGTCGAGGCCGATACCGTCGCCGCGCAGCAGACAGACGATCGGGTCGTCGGGAATCTGCCAGGTGCCGCCGGCGCTGACAGAGATGCGCGTCCCCTGCGCGGGAGGGGTGAGTTTCTCGTAGGTGGGAGCCGTCATGGGTGCAGGTCCTCGGAGAGGGCAATCGGATTGCGGATGTCGGGATTGTATGAAGCGAATCCCGCAAGGGAGAGGGCCGCCTCCAGCGCAAGGACCACCTCGCGGATCGTCTCGCGGCTTCGCCCCACTCGCCGGTCCATAGATTATCCACGGCCGGCCCTCCTCGAACGATTCCATCCGCAAGCGATCCTCTCTCATGAATGTGCTTTTTGAAGACAATCACTGTCTGGTGCTGAACAAGCCGGCGCCGCTGTTGACGCAGAGTCCCGCGCCGGAGGTTCCCTCTCTGGAATGGCAGGCGCGCGCTTACCTCAAGGAGAGGTATCACAAGGCGGGCCGCGCCTATCTCGGCATTCCGCATCGTCTCGACCGTCCCGTCTCCGGCGTAGTGCTGTTCGCGCGGAGCAGCAAGGCCGCCCAGCGACTGGCCGAGCAATTCCGCGACCATCAGGTGACGAAGCGGTATTGGGCGCTGGTCGAGGGAGAGGTGACGCCGGACGAAGGCGACTGGGAGGATTCGCTGCTCAAGATCGCATCCGAGGCGCGGACCGAAATTGCCACGCAGGCCACGCCGGGAGCGAAACTCGCCTCGCTTCACTATCGCGTGCTGCAACGGCATCCAGGACGAACGCTCCTGGAGATCGAGCCGCGAACGGGCCGGAGCCATCAGATTCGGGTACAGGCGTCGTCGCGTGGCTGGCCGGTGTGCGGCGACGTGCTGTATGGCGCGGCCACGCGTTTCGGTCCCGCGGTGGAACTGTCGCGTGAGCGCGTCATCGCTCTGCACGCGCGCAGCCTGACCTTTCTCCATCCGATCCGCTATGAGCCAGTGACGGTGACGGCGGAGTTGCCGGACTACTGGGAATCCGAGCCGGGACCGTGAGCGACACCGGGCGGCCAGAAGACGTCAACCTGCTCGCCGGAACGAGAGGGACGAGGAGAAACTGGTCTTGCTGGGGCAGAATCGCGTTCCTATATTGAGTGCGATGATGAGACTGATTGGGCCGTCGAGAATCCCCGATAGCTCAATGGTAGAGCAACCGGCTGTTAACCGGTTTGTTGTAGGTTCGAGTCCTACTCGGGGAGCTTTTCCGACGGTTTGAAGAACCTGACCGTCGTGGGTTAACAAAGGGGACCCGCCCCTGGGCGATTGGGCGGCGGGTCCCTCAGCTT
>JBBRIK010001184.1:0-2596 GCA_038221045.1 Gemmatales bacterium | reverse complement strand
GACCCGGCAGTATCAGAAGCTGTTCGAGATGGAGGGAGCGGAGTTGGAGTTCGAGGAGGGAGCGCTGCGTGAGATCGCCGCCAAGGCGAAACGCCGCGACACCGGGGCCCGAGGTCTGCGTTCGATCGTCGAGGAGATCATGACGGACGTCATGTTCGATCTGCCCGAGATCGAGCCGAAGGGCAAGTTCATGGTGACCGCCGACATGGTCAAGGGCATCACTCGGATGTTCGACCAGAAACCGACCGCGCCCGACAAGAAGTCCGCCTGAGAATCCGCCGCGGAACAACGAGCCTCGTTCAAGCGCGTCCAGTGCCTGAACGAGGCTCGTTGCGTTTCGCTTTCTTGCCGCTCGCGGCTTTGCGGAAGAGCGCCACGCCGCAAGCGGCAAGAAAGCGAATACTGGAAATCATCCGCCACAGGGGTGACAATGACGATTGAGACGGACTACCCTCCTTCCGCGAAGACGACACCATGCGCATTCATCTCGATTACGGCAAGACGGGCCTCGACGTGGACCTGCCCGACGATCGTCTTGTCGGCCCACTCGCCATTCGTCCCGCGCCGCCGCTGAGCGATCCCGAGGCCGCCATCGCTCGCGTTCTCGAAGCGCCGACGGGCAGCCGTCCGCTGCGTGAAATCGCGCGCGGGCGCAAGAACGCCTGCATCCTCGTCTGCGACATCACCCGCCCCGTGCCGAATCGCTTGCTCCTGCCGCCGATGCTGCGCATCCTCGAAGAGCAGGGCATCGCGCGCAAGGACATCACGATCCTCGTTGCCACCGGACTGCATCGGCCCAACGAAGGCGCCGAGGCCGAGGAGCTTCTTGGACCCGAAGTCGCCCGGAACTATCGCATCGAGAACCATCACGGCAAGGCCCGCGACGAACACGACTATCTCGGCACGACTCCGAACAACGTCCCCGTCTGGCTCGATTCGCGCTACGTTCGCGCCGACTTGAAGATCACGACTGGCCTGATCGAGCCGCACCTGATGGCCGGCTATTCCGGCGGGCGCAAGGTGATCTGTCCGGGAATTGCCGCTCTCGAAACGGTCAAGATCTGGCATGGGCCGCGCTTCCTCCAGCATCCGAAGGCCGACTGCGGCAGCCTTGAGGGCAACCCCGTTCACGAGGAAAACACGCGCATCGCTCTAATGGCCGGCTGCGATTTCATCGTCAACGTCTGCATCGACGGCCAGCGCCGCATCACCTGGGTCGGGGCCGGCGACATGATCGAGGCGTGGCGCGAGGGGGTGGCCTTCGTCGAGAACGTCGTTAAGATCGGCGTGGCGCACTCCTGCGACGTCGTCGTGACCTCGAGCGCCGGCTATCCGCTCGACACGACCTGGTATCAGGCGATCAAGGGGCTGACGGGGGCGCTGCCGATCGTCAAGCGCGGCGGAACGATTGTCCTGGCGGCCAGTCTGTCCGAGGGCGTTGGCAGTCCGGAGTTCCAGCAGCGCATCGCGGACCATCCCAACCTCGACCGCTTCTCTCCCGCGAACCCTGCCGTGGCCCCCTTCTGCGAAATGGACGAGTGGCAATTGCTGATGCAGGCCAAGGTGATGCAGCGCTGCCGGGTGAAGGTGGTGACGCAGGGCCTGTCAGCCGAGACGCTGAGGAGTTGCTACGTCGAGCCGGCGGCGACGGTCGAGCAGGCGGTCGCGGAGTCGCTGGCGGAGTATGGCCCCTCAGCTCGCGTCGCGGTCATTCCGAAGGGTCCGTACGTCATGCCGTACGTCAGTTGAGGCTCGCCTTCTTGCCGCTTGCGGCGTAGCGGTCTTCCCCAGCGATCCCCGAGTGCGAGACCGACATGAGTGACGGAGTCAAACCCTCGTTCTGGGGATGGCTGGCCCCCGCTGGACTGATTATCCTCGCGCTTGGCAGTCTGCTGTTGCCGCCGATCCCGCAAGACCCGAACTATCATCGCTTCGCCGATCAACGTACCCTTCTGGGACTGCCGAACTTCTGGAACGTCATCTCCAATCTACCCTTTGTCGCCGTCGGCGTCGCGGGACTGTGGCTGCTGTTCCGCGGACGCCTCGTCCTCGATTCGCCCCAGAAAGCGGCGTTCGCAGTGCTGTTCCTTGGCGTTGCGCTGACGGGAATCGGCTCGGCCGCTTATCACTTCGATCCGACGACGCCCTCGCTGGTCTGGGATCGCTTGCCGATGACGATTGCGTTCATGGCGCTTTTCGCGGCCGTTCTCAGCGAACGTGTACAGCCCATGATGGGGCCGGCCCTGCTCGGACCCTTGCTGCTGATCGGCGTTGCCAGTGTCGTCTACTGGAACGTCAGCGAACGGCGCGGCGCGGGCAACCTCTGGCCCTACGCCGTGGTGCAGTTCTATCCGCTGCTGATGATCGCGCTGCTGGTCTTGATCCGTCCCGCGCCGTTCACGCGCGGCGCGGACTACCTCATCGCCCTGGGGTGGTACGGGATTGCAAAGGGTTTCGAGACGGCGGATGCTCAGGTGTACGAGTTGCTCGGCGGCATCGGCGGACATCCCTTCAAGCATGTCGCGGCCGCCGTAGGAGCGTTGTGGCTCCTGAAGATGTTGCTGCTCCGCGATCCCGTCAAGGGAGCGGCTTCTTC
>JBBRIK010001183.1:0-2602 GCA_038221045.1 Gemmatales bacterium | reverse complement strand
CTTGTAGCCGAGAATCAAGCGATGGTTCAGGACCGCGGCGGCGACCGCCTTGACGTCGTCGAAGCCGACGGTCGGCCGGCCCGCCAGTAGCGCCACGGCTCGCGCCGACTCGGCCATCGCGATCGCGGCTCGCGGCGAGGCTCCATGAGCGACGTATGCCTTCACAACCGGCGGTGCCTCCGGCGCTTTCGCGTGACTGGCCGCCACCAGACGCGCGATGTATTTCGACACCGGACGCGGCAGAAAGATACGCCCCATGACGCCGAAGACCAATTGCAGCGTCGCGGCGTCCATTTTCCAAGTCGGGGCAGGTGCCTCGCCGTGACGCCGGGTCGAAATGATGCGATCGAGGACGTCCGCATCGGCCGGCTGCACGATCAACTTGAAGAGAAAGCGATCGAGTTGGGCCTCGGGCAATGGATAGGTCCCCTCCAACTCAATCGGATTTTGCGAGGCAAGGACGAAGAAGGGGTCCGGCAGCGTCCGCGTCGTGCCCAGCAGCGTGACGGCTCGCTCCTGCATCGCCTCCAGCAGCGCGGATTGCGTCTTGGGCGAGGCGCGATTGATCTCGTCGGCAAGGAGGATGTTGGTGAAAACCGGACCGGACCGAAAGACCATGTCTCTTCCGCCGGCCCCTCCGTCCTGAAGGATGTGGGTGCCGAGGATGTCGCCTGGCATCAGGTCGGGCGTGAATTGAACGCGCTTGAAGTCGAGTCCGAGCAGTTGCGAGAGGGCCTTGACCAGGGCGGTCTTGCCGACGCCGGGAACGCCTTCGAGGAGAACGTGTCCGCGGCTGAGAACGCCAGCAAGCACCAGTTTGTGCAACTCGGGCCGGCCGAGCAGGACGGTATCGAGTTGTTCGAGCAGCTTGCGAGCGGCCTCGACGGCGGCGCGCATCTCTTCCGGCTGGAGGAGCGACGAGAGACTGGGTTGGGTTTCCATCAAGGACGTCAACCATTCGATGAGTTCTGCCGCTTGCGGCGTGGCAGCTTAGACGCGCTACGCCGGAAGCGGCAGAGGGGATCACTTCTTGTCCGCGCGCTCGAAGTAACGCTCGACCGCTCCACGATGGCGCGGCAGGACGATCTGCGTCTGCGCCGAGCCGCTGCCGCCCGACGCGCTGCCCAGCGCTCCCGACGTCGTCTCGCCGCCCGGCTTGGTGATCTGCGGCGCGGTGATGCTGACGCCCTTGAGCTTGCTCTCCTTCAACTTGTCGAGACTGGCCTGCGGCAGCGACTGTTCCTTCAGCTTTTCCTTGAGTTCCGCCGTCTCGCCGTTGAAGGCGAGGTCGGCCGCGCCGGGACCGCGATTGATGCCGCCTCGTCCGGGCAATCCCTTCATCGCCTCCTTGACCGAGCACTTACCCTCGCACTTCTTCAGGTATTCGAGCAGGCCCTCGGCATCGCATTCGCCGCACTTCTCGCATTCCTTCAGTTTGTCGGCGTCGATCAGCTTCGCCTTTTCGAGCTTGGCGAGCATCTTCTTGACGTCGCCCTTGGCGTCTTTCAGGGCGTCCAGCAGTTTCTCGAGGTCCTCCGGCGACAAGGCGCTGTCCTGCAATGACTGGAGCGTCTCGGGATCGAGGCTCTGGAGCTTCTCCGTTTCCTTGAGCGCCTCGCGTGTCAGACGGGCCAGTTCCTGCATCGCCTCGGCCTGGGCTTTTTCGCTGAGTCCGCCTTCCTTCGGTTTCTTCTTTTTGCGCAACAGGTCCGCGAGGCTCTCGGCTTTCCCGAGTTGCTCGCTCTTGCGCACGCCCGACTCGGCGGCTTCCTTCGCCTTCTGCTTCGCGATTTCTTCAACGCGGTCGATTGATTCGAGCGTCTTTACCGGATCGGAGCCACGCGATTCGTCCTTGAGCTGGCCGAGCTTCTTCTGCATCTCCTCGGCGCGGGCGGGATCGAGGATCTTCTCCTCCTTGAGGACCTGCACCTGCTGCGTCAGCCGTTGCACCTTGTCCTCGACGTTGAGCGTATTGTCGCCGGCGGCCGCGAATCGCTGCGGCACGAGAAAACTGCCAAGGAGGAAGGCGGCCCCCAGAGCGAGGAGTCCCCAGGCTCGCTCACCGCGCCAGCGGACGCGCGGCATGGCGGGCGTTTTGACGTTTTCCTTCCAGGCCCCGACGTCAAGTTCATCCGCCGCCATGAGCAGGCCGCCGCAGTGATTGTGGCCATCAAGCAGCGAGCGAACGGCACTGCGGTTGGGCAGTTGCCGGCGCGCGATGAAGAAGGCCGCGACGACGCCGAGCGGAAGCCCCGCGAGCCCCCAGAGCAGCACTTCGTTGGAGACGCCGGCAATGGCGCGCAGCAGGAGAACGACGGTCCCCCAGAGGAAAACCCAGATGGTGGCCAGGGTCGTCGCGTGCTTGCAGACCAGAAGAAGGGCCACACGGACCCGAAAGCGTTCGATGTTCTTTTCCTGCTCGGACATGACGACGTCCCCGAAATGACAATGCGGAACTCCCTTAGATCAAACTCTATGTGCAAGCGCAAGTCAATGGAATAGGAATCCAGGTGGCGTAAGCCCGTATGCCCAGGGGCTTACGCCACCTGGCTATTGACTGCCGCCCCTTTGGGGCTGAAGAACCGAGTGGCAACAGCCAAAG
>JBBRIK010001182.1:0-2604 GCA_038221045.1 Gemmatales bacterium | reverse complement strand
GGCGGAGGCCACGGGATAGATGAAACGATGGAGACCATCACGGCCCCAATCGACAAGGTCGCTCATCCGCCAGCACGTCTCGCACTTGATGCAATTCTCGAAATTGACGACGAGTTGCAGTTGGCCCGTCGCGCTGAGACGCGCCTCGTAGACGTGCGCGGGGCAGACGTGCCACAGCCCTTCCTCGACGACCTTTTGCTTGCCGGCAATCTCTTGAGGCCAGAGCAGGTGGATGTGCGATTCCTTGACGCTCTCGTAGGCCAATTCCGCAAGACGTGGCTCCCAGGCCTGCGCTGCCGGCGCGACGAGGGGCGTCAGGTCCGTCTCGTTTCGCGCTGCCGGCACTTCTGCCGCCGGCTGATGTTTCGCGCCAAACCATGACGACAGCGTCCCGGCAAGGGCGACTCTTCCGAACGTCACAAGGTCGAGCAGGCTGACATGCCGGCTCAGCAGTTCGACGGCGGCGGGCAGTTTGCGGTCGAGCGATTCCTCATCGTTGGAGTAAACGCGCTTTGCCGCGCTTGCCAGAACGGGGCGATAGCGAGCGAACCACTTGTGCAGGAAGCCAGGGGTTTCCGCCTCTATTCCTGAGCCGTCGCGATAGTGGAGTTTCAGTTCGCCCGCTGATTTCGCAGGCACCCGAGGCCGGCCACAGAGATCGCTGACGAGGTTGAGGAACCCATCCAGCACGAGCCGCCACGGTGGCGGAGGCGTCAACAGGGCGTCGAGATGGAGCGCCTCGCTCAGTTCCCGGCCATCCTCACGCAGTTCGGACTCGTGGCGTTTCAATAGCGCCAGCGATTCGTTCCAGCGCCGCGCCGGCGACAGTCCCGACCTTGTCCAGGTGCGGGCCGTCGCCAGGGCCAGGTCGATGTTCGAGCCGAAGAAGACGCTGGTCTTCTTGACGTAGCCGGGCCAGCGGCGCAGAAACTCGACGTCGCGCCAGTAATGAGATGAGCGGAGCGGCTTCAGATAATGACGTTCGAGATTCTCGCGCGTGAAGTCCTGTTTTGCCGCACGAATCGCTGTTGCCGCGCGAGCGAGGAGCAAGCCCATGTAGGTCGCCGGGCCGGTGAAGTTCGGATAGGGGAAGTCGATGCCGATGGCGCTCGCCGCGCCGCCGATGGCCAGGCCATTGTCGATCAGACGGGGAATGTCCTTCGCGCCGCCGCCGCGAATGAGCTTGGCCCCGAAGACGCCGCGCTTGCCCTGGCGCAGCCACGGCTTCAGCGCCGGCAGTCCCTCGAACCACTCCAGCAGCAGGTTGGGATCGCCGGCGAAATGCTGGCGCAGGTTGTCCGCCGGCAGCACCAGGCCAATCGATAGACTCTGGCGATTCGTGTAGAGGAAACCGCCCATGTTCAGATGCAGTTCCTTGCCGCGCAAGGTTCCGTTGCGCAGCAGCATCTCGTAAGCGACGCCCTCTTCCGGCCCGACGCCGAAGACCTCCTTGACCGCTCCAGGAGGCAGATCGATCACCTGCTTGATGCCCTGGAGGAACTTCGGCGCATCGTTCGGATCGGCCGAGTTCTCGTAGCCCTCGCGCGTGACAAGGTGCGAGGCGTCGCCTTCGGCGAGGAAGACGAGCGCGGCATACAGAGGGCCGCGCTGGGTGCAAACGCCGATGACCCGGCCGCGCTCGCGGATCAGGCTCTCGACTGTCGTGCTGCTCAGCAGGACGACGCCCAGCCCCGCGGCGACCTGTGCGAGATGATGGTCGAAGATCGGCCGCAGGACGGTGTAGCAGTGACGAAAGGCAGATGGATCGCGATAGGTGACGCCGAGCAGGCCGTCCCCATCGGTGGCGAAGAAGCCGCGTTCGACCAGCCGGCGTTCCCACGCCAGCGCCTCGACGCCTTCGGGACCGAGCAGGTCGGGATGAGCGAGGTTCTCGCAGAAGTAGACGCAGCCGGACCAGTTCTCCGCGCCGGGAAAGGGGGCCGCCTCGACGACGACGGTTTTGAAGCCGTTGCGAGCCAGTCCGATCGCTGCCGCCAGTCCCGCCGCCCCGGCTCCGACCACGATGACGTCAAACTGCGAGGCAGCCATGCCATGTCCTCATCACAAAAGCACTTCGCGGATCACCTCGCCGTGGACATCGGTCAGGCGGCGCTGGATGCCGTTGTGATAGAACGTCAGCTTCTTGTGATCCAGCCCAAGCAGATGCAGGACCGTGGCGTGCAAGTCATGAATGCTGCTCGCTCCCTCGGCGGGCTTGTAGCCGACCTCGTCCGACGCGCCGTGATGGAAGCCCCTCTTCAGTCCCGCGCCGGCCATCCAGACGGTGAAGACGAGTTGATGATGATCGCGTCCCTTGCCGCCGACGCCCTCGGTGAAGGGTGTCCGCCCGAACTCGGTGTTCCACAGGACGAGCGTATCGTCGAGCAGCCCTCGGCGATCCAGGTCTTCCAGCAGTCCGGCGATGGGACGATCCACCTTCGCCGATTCCGTGATATGTCCCGACTGCACAGCTTTATGATGATCCCACGTATAGTCCGTCGAAACCTGAATGTATCGCACGCCGCTTTCGGCAAACTTGCGAGCCAGCAGGCACTGGCGTCCAAAGTTGTTCGTTGGTTCCGCATCAATGCCATAGAGATCGAG
>JBBRIK010001181.1:0-2619 GCA_038221045.1 Gemmatales bacterium | reverse complement strand
GGTCAAACAGATTGCGGGAGCGATTGCTCGGCGTATCGTCTGCTGGCTGAAGCCGGGAGAGGAACTGACGGCGGGCGAGCGTTACGGCATGATCAAGTTCGGCTCGCGGACCGACGTCCTCGTGCCGGCGGACTCGGTGGCGGAAGTGCTGGTCAAGGTGGGGGACAGCGTTCGAGGCGGCAGCACAATCTTGGTGCGGCTCGAGTCCTCATGACGCCTCGGCGGGCAGCCCCATCAGTTCGCGGAGTTTGCGATGGAGTTGCTTCATGGTTGCGGCGGGCCGGACCATGACGCAACTCGTGGGCCGCTTCTTGACGCGCAACTGCCAGTCGGCCTGGTCTTCCGACAGGATCAGGATGCCGCCCAGACGCGAGCCGACCTTGTCCGCTTCCGCCATGATGCGATCGAACAGGATCAGGCCGTCCTCGCCCGTCGTCCCGGCGTCGATCACCAGACCCTGATAGGGTTGCTGCCGGTAGCGGTCCAGCGCCCGCACGGGATCGATGGCCATGTACACGCGAAAGCCGAGTTTCTTGAACTTGGTGCGAAACGCCTCTTGCAAACGCTCGTCCACCTCGACGACGAACACGCCGGGAGGACCACTCGCCCCCGCCGATGCTCCGCTCTCCAGTTCGCGGCGCACTCCGCGCACCGCATCCAGGAGTTGACTGGGCGTCTGATGCCGGCTCGCCGGCTGCAACGACATCATTGTCTCGACCAGTTGCAACACCGAGGGCAGCGTATCCACTTCCGCCCGCGTCAGCGACTTGACCTCGGTGAAACGGCGCGGGTTCATGCGTGCGTTCTTATCGCGCGTCATCTCCAGGGGGGAGCGCCCCGAGAGCAACTCGTAGAGTACGCAGCCGAGGAAGTAGATATCGCTGCGGACGTCACCTTCCTTGACGCTGGTTAGCTTTTCGAGTCCGGCATAGTCCACCGTACGATCGACCTGCTCGGCGTCGTTGGACGAGATGCGGGCCAACCCGAAGTCCACCAACTTGGCAACTCCCTGGCTGGAGACGAGGATGTTGGTCAACTTGATATCGCGGTGCGTCAGCCCCTTGCTGAAGGCATAGGCCAGACCGTTGACCGCGTCCTCCAGCAACTTGATCGCCTTGAGCGGCTCCATCGTCTTCGACGAGGCCTGAATCTCACGAAGGTTGCCGCCCTCGACGAACTCCATGACCATGAAATACTGGCCGGTCCCAGGGTCCTGGCTGACGTTGAGGATCTCGACGATGTTGGGATGCTGCAAGGTCATGCCGACCTTGCCCTCGCGAAAGAACGATTCGATCTTGACCTTGTCCTCGCTCCACTTGCGGCGCAGCACCTTGATGGCGACGATTCGGCCCGAGCGCGGATCGTCGGCGCGATAGACCCGGCCGAAACTTCCCGAAGCGATTTTGTAGAGGATCCGATAGCCACCGAGGAAATAGCCGTCGGTGTCGCCCTTGAGCAGTTTCTGCGAATGCAGAGGGGTGAGGAAGCCTTTCCGCTCCAGCGTCTTCAGCAGCTTCATCGCGTCGTCGGTCTTGCCGCCCAGCTCCTCCCAGGCCTGAATGACCTGTTCCTCGGTCACCAATCCGATGCGCTGAGCGATTTGAGCAATGGTGGCGGCGTCAGGAGTGGACATGATCGCGTGACGAGTCTCGGGTGTTCCGCGGACCAGAGGCGAGCGCGTCCTCTGCAATCCTTCTCATAATTGTACCGAGATGTCGTGCCTGGGACCAAGCAGGTTAAAGAGTGCCTCTCACTTCGCGTCGCGCACTCGGAGCGTCAGTTCCTCCACGGGAATAAGTTTCCGCGCCGTCTCTGTGTTCTTCTCGCCGCAACCGCAGCCCTTCGCGCAGCCGCCGCGCCCCCGCCATGTCCGCCATGTCCGCAAGGCCAGATAGAGCGCGGAGCCGCCGACGAGCAGGCTGACGACGATCATTTGTCCGTTCATCGTCTTTCTCCTCAGAAGAGACGGGTTGCCGCTTGCGGCTTTGCAAGGTGATTGCGAAGCCGCAAGCGGCAAGAGGGAACCCCTCATGACGCCAACCACGTTCCGGCCTGATAGGTGACCAGCGCCCCCACATACGCAAGCACGGTCATGTACACGAACGTCAGCGCCGGCCAGCCCCAGCTTTCCGTCTCGCGCTTGATGACCGCCAGCGTCGAAGCGCATTGACAGCACAGCGCGAAGAACACCATGATCGACAGCGCCACCGGCACCGTGAACACCTTGCGTCCCGGCTGGCCTTCCCACTCCTCGCCGCGCATCTTCTCGGCCAGTTGGTCCTTGATCTCCTCCGGCTCGCCCTGGCCGAGGTTGTAGATCATGCCCAGCGTGCCGACGATCACTTCGCGCGCCGGAAAGCTCGCCAGGGCCGCCATGCCGATCTTCCAGTCCCAACCCAGCGGGTTCACCACCGGCTCGATCGCGCGTCCCATCGAGCCTAGCCAACTCTGACGCTTCCACTTGCCCAGCAACTCGCCGCGAGCGCCGTCCTGTTCCTTGACCTGCTCCTCCAGTCTCTCCTTCTCCGGCTACTCGTCTTCTGCCTTCTCCGTCTCTGTTTTCAGTCGATCGATCTTCTAGTTGTGAGCCGCCACCTGCTCGTCGTAAGTGCCGTCCTT
>JBBRIK010001180.1:0-2619 GCA_038221045.1 Gemmatales bacterium | reverse complement strand
CTGACCCAGGACGTGGCGTTGTCGGCGTAGTGGATGTGACCGACAATGTCGAGCTTCCAGTCGGCCAGCTTCGTGATGCCCGGCAAATCGAGGACGCTGTCCGCCTCGACGACGACGCGCGTTCCGGTCGCAATCGCCTCGCGCAGCCGCTTGACGACGCTCTCTTCCAGCTCCCCCTCGAAGCGGATGCCGGGAACGAACAGCACGTTGTAGCCGGTGAGCGGCGACTTGCAATGTTCCTCACGGACGAACAGAGCGGGATAACCGAGCCGCCAGCAAGCGATCCAGATGCCCTCGGTCTGTGTGGGCGTCGGCACGCTCTTGTGCGCCGACAAGGCCATCTGGTTCTTCGTGCTGACAATGCCCACCCGGCGATAGCCCTCGCGCGTCCGATCGACGATCTCGCCGAACGGCTGCAGGATCTCGCGATTGAGGATCGCCGTCGTCTCGCGGGCCTGGGCCGTCAGTGGATTCGGACCATCCTCGAAGGTGGTGGCCATGCCCCATTGCGAGATACCGTTGGCACCCTGAGCGAGCAGTGCGAACGCCATGTGCCGCTGATACTGCCCGTCCCACTGGGTGCGTACCTCGTGTAGGATCGGCATGTTGACGTAGAGCGTCTTGCCCAGCCCCGTGCGCAGGATGCGGGCCATTTGTGGGATGCTGACCCAGGACGTGGCGTTGTCGGCGTAGTGGATGTGACCGACAATGTCGAGCTTCTCGAATAGGTCCGGCGGGTAGCCGTTGTAAAGGTCGTCGCTCGCGCCTGGCAGCATCCACGTTCGATGATACGTCCCGAAGCGGGCCTGGGGCGCGAGTCCCCGGCCCACACCGACGACGCGGTCGATGTAGTCCTTCCAGCCGAGTTGTTGCCAGTCGCTGTAGTCGAGGAAGGAGCGCAGTGCTTGCGGATCGCGCTGGTCCTTTGGGCGTTGCAAGTAGCGGCTAAACGCTTCCTCGATCTTCTTGGGCGGCTTGCCGAGTTTGTCCTCCGCGAGCCGGGCGCGCACCTTGTTGAACCATGTCGCATGTTCCTTGACGAAGCCGACGGCCGCATTCTGATACATCTCGTCGTAGAGGATGAGGCCATCCCAGGCCGGCGAGTGCCGCAGGGCCTGCACCTCGCGGGCCATCCAGCGTTCCGAACCCTTGACATAAGGATCGATGTAGCGCGGCAGATGGAAGTCGCCATAGCTGAGCCAGACGTCGGCGAACTGGAGTTGATGCCGGACACAAGCATCCATCATCTGATCGCGCGGCGTCGGCGTGAA
Source organism: Gemmatales bacterium (assembly GCA_038221045.1). Classification (GTDB taxonomy): domain Bacteria; phylum Planctomycetota; class Planctomycetia; order Gemmatales; family Gemmataceae; genus JBBRIK01. Next base: position 1,348 of record JBBRIK010001180.1, on the reverse strand, counting down.
GACGCTTTCCGGCGCGGGCAGGCGGTCATCTCCAGCGGCGAGGTCCTCGCGCCAGGTGTAGGCGCGCTGATGATGGTTCGTCAGCCACTTTTCACCCGAATCGCGCACTTCCATCGTCTTCACAAATCCATCCGGATGCGTTAGCGCCACGGTTCGCGTCCCCGCGGATCGGGGCTGCTGCGAACGCAACACCAGCGTCAGTTCGACGTCCTCGCCGGCAACGAAGGCAGTGCGTCCCTTGTTGGCCGCGAAGCTGGCGCTGCCCTTTTGCTCGGCACCGACGACGCAGCCGCTGATCTCACCGGACAGCGGTGACATTTCCTTGCCCTTGTCGCCAATCTCGACGCGGATCACGACGAACTGAAAATCGATGTCGGGAGCCAGGAAGCGCAGGTCTCCCGTCTCGCGTCCATTCTTCCAGTCGATCACCTTGAGCGGCTGCCACAGACGATGAAGTGGATTCGAGGGCGTGTAAGCCGACCAACTGACGCGGACTTCGGGCTGCGCCAGCGTCGGTGAGAGTGGACTATCGAGGAAACGCAGGCCGACGCGGGCCTCGGCGTTGCGTGGAAACACGGCCCGATCCCATTCGAGGATCATCAGGCGAATCGCTTCGCGATTGGTCGTGCTGTTGTCGGCGACGAAGAACTTGTTGGGCCGGCGTGAGAGATCGTTATCGATGGGGAGCGAAACGCCGGTCGGCTTGGCCGCCAGCAGCGTGCCGGCGACACCAGTCGGCCCCATGCCGGGCAGCGGCCCGCCAAGTGCGGCGAGCGACGAGGCGAACACAGGCATCGGCGGCTCATTGCGCGGATCGCGCAGGCCAGCCAGGAACTGCACCGGCGCGAGTGTCGCGCCAAAGGTCATCTGACTGCTGAGCGGGACAGCGCCGACGCCAGCGTTCAGTCCCGTTTTGCCGGGGATTTTGCCGCTCATGGGATAGTGCGAGACGACGACGGCCGACTCATGCACTTCGACGCCTGGCACACGCGGAGCATTTCCCGCGCTCAGTTCGACCGCCCCGCCCGGCTTGACGTGAAACGTCTGCCAACTGGGATAGAGCAGATAGCCCTGTCCCTGCTGATTCGACGGCAGCCAGACACTCAGCGGCAGGAACGATTTCTGCTGGCTGAGCAAGTTGACAAGCGGCGGGATCGGCAGTCCCTTCGCCGACGGCTTGCGGGGATCGAGCGTCTTGCGCGGATCGGGCAGCTTCTTGCCATCGAGCGTGAAAGCCGGATCAAGTGCGAGAACGCCGACGTCTAACGGCACGAGCCGAAACTCGGCCGGCCCCTGCTTGCTGGCATCGGCGCAGAAGACGTCGATGCGATACATCCGCAGGAGGACG
>JBBRIK010001179.1:0-2621 GCA_038221045.1 Gemmatales bacterium | reverse complement strand
TGCGCACCGCGTTGACCCTGGCGAGCGGGGGAGGCCACACTCCGCGCTCGCCCATGATGGAGAATTTGCTCGACGCCCGCGCCTTGACTGTTCAGCGTTTCCACGAACGCGGACTCAGCCCCTTCGAGGGGTTGTTCCGCGATCCGCGTGCGATTGCCGAGGTGGGCCGGCTCTTCGGAACGGAGCGCGTCTTCAGCCCGACTGCCCTTGAGGATTACGTCGCCTGTCCTTTTCGCTTCTATCTGGGTCACGTCCTGCGTCTGGAACCGCTGGAGGAACCGTCGGAAGGAATCGAAGTGACACGCCGGGGTCAGGCGTTCCATCGCGCCCTGTCGCGGTTGCACACCCGCTTGCGCGACGCAGGAGTCCATCAACCCGCCGACGGACTCGAAGGGGAGATGCACGAGCGGCTGAGCGAGGCCATCGCCGAGGACGTCGCCCGCGCTCCCGGTCCTGCCTCGAAAATGCTGTGGGAGTTGGAGGGCCAGCGGATGCTGAAGCTGGCCGCCCGTTATCCCGAGCAGTGGAAGCAGCTTGTCTCGCCCTGGCTGCCGAAGCAGGTCCGGCCCGAGCCGTGCTTCTTCGAGGTCGATTTCGGGCTGCCGCCGGAAGAGGGCAGCGATGCTCCGTGTCATGGCCCGCTGGTCATTCGCGGAGGGGGGATCGAGGTGCGCATCAGTGGCCGAATCGACCGCGTCGATGTGGCCAAGATGGGCGACGAGGTCGGTTTCTGGATCATCGACTACAAGACCGGCCGCGGCGAGCACTACACGAGCAAGGCCCTCGTCGAGTTCGAGCGTTTGCAACTGACGCTGTACGCCCTCGCGGTCGAGGACGTGCTGCTCGCGGATGGCAAGGCCCGGCCACTCGGGCTGGCGTACTGGATGCTGACGGAAGCGGGTCCGAAGGTAGTGCTGCCGGCCCGCAACAGCCTTCTGTGGCTCAGCGAGAGCGAGCGCTGGCGATCAGTGCGGCAGACGCTGGAGGAGTGGATCGTGTCGCTGGTGGGGAACATTCGCGCGGGCGTGTATCCGCTTCGGCCGCGCTCGGAACACTGCACGCAGACGTGCGACTATGGCCAGGTCTGTCGCATCAGTCAGGCGCGGGCGGTCGAGAAGGACTGGGCGCTGCCGTTGCCGCTGCTTGCTTCGTCCGGCGAGTCCCAAGAAACGCGGAAGGTCACGCGCCTCAATTCAGACGCGCCCCCCTGACAATCTTTCGATGACCGAATTTAACCTGGAGAATCGAGCCATTTTCCTGCACAATGACAGGGGAACAGTGACAGGCATCAAGGGGGCAACTGTCATGCATCGTTCGTTTTGTGATCGTGTCTCGCGGCGCGACCTGCTGCGACTCGGGACGGCCAGCCTGTTTGGCACGAGCCTGGGGCTGCCGCACCTGCTCGCCGCCGAGGCGAAACCGGCCCGCGACGTCTCGCTCATCTTCCTGTTCCTCCACGGTGGTCTCAGCACCATCGACACCTGGGACATTAAGCCGGACGCTCCTTCCGAGTTTCGCGGTGAGTTCAAGCCGATCGCGACCAACCTGCCCGGCGTGCAGATCGGCGAACACACGCCAAAGCTGGCGCAGGCGATGGACCGAATCGCGCTGCTTCGGTCGTTCCGACATCACAACTCGGATCATGGCCCGGCCGATCACTACATCCTCACCGGCTACTTTCCGCAGGCCGGCTTCAATCCGAACCTCAAGCCGAACAACCAGCGGCCGGCGCATGGCTCGGTCATCGCGCGCAAGCTCGGGCCGCGCGGGTCCGTGCCGCCGTATGTCTGTCTGCCGAAGATGCATCCCAGTTGCGGCTCCGCCTATCTCGGTGCTGGGGCCGCCCCCTTCGTCATCGACGCCGATCCCAACGCCCCTGGCTTCAGCGTGCCCGACATCGTGCCGCCGCCTGTCCTCGAAGCCTCTCGCCTCGACGACCGCAGAATCCTTCTCGGCAAACTCGATCGCTTCCAACAGACGGCCGAGGCGAAGGCCAATCGCGATGCGCAGACGGTCAGCGTCTTCCAGCAGAAGGCGTTCGATCTGATGACCTCGCCGGCCGCCAAAAAGGCGTTCGATATTCACAGCGAGTCGACGAAGTTGCGCGATGAGTATGGCCGGAATAACCTCGGCCAATCGTGTCTGATGGCCCGGCGACTCGTCGAGGCCGGGGTGCGCTGCGTCACCATCGACCACAGCAACTGGGACACGCACGACAACAACTTCAACTCGCTCAAGAACAGCCTGCTGCCTGCGCTCGACGCCGGGTTCTCGACGCTGCTGCGCGACCTGAGCGAGCGCGGCTTGCTGGAGACGACGCTCCTCGTCGTCACCGGCGAGTTCGGGCGGACGCCGCGTATCAACAAGAACGCCGGCCGCGATCACTGGGGGCCGGCCTTCACCGTCGCTCTGGCGGGCGGCGGTATCAAGGGCGGCCGCGTCCTCGGCAAGAGCGATGCCCGCGCCGAGAAGCCAGCCTCGCCTCCGTTCGGGCCGGAAGACCTGTACGCGACGATCTTCCATCAGTTGGGGATCGACCCGAAAGAGGAGTTCCGTACTCCCGAGGGCCGGCCCGTCCCCATCGTCAACAACGGCAAGGTGATCGACGATCTGCTGTGAGC